>CAYULE010000077.1:0-3317 GCA_964445385.1 uncultured Smithella sp. | reverse complement strand
TGGAGGCCATTGCCGATTTCCTGGAAGCACAGGGCAAAGGCCGGCGTACCATTCAATACCGCCTGCGCGACTGGGGCATCTCGCGCCAGCGTTACTGGGGCGCGCCTATTCCGATGATTACCTGCGAAAAATGCGGCATCGTTCCGGTCAAAGAAGAAGACCTGCCCGTTGTACTGCCCGAAAATGTTGTCTTCAGTCCGGAGGGAGGTTCGCCGCTGGCATCGCTGCCGGAATTTATCAATACGACCTGCCCTAAATGCGGCGGCAAAGCAGCGCGGGAAACCGACACGATGGATACTTTTGTAGAGTCGTCCTGGTATTTCGACCGCTACTGCTGTCCGGATTGCGACGTAAAGCCGGGACTGGACCGCGCCAAGCTGGATTACTGGATGCCGGTGGATCAGTACATCGGCGGCATCGAGCACGCCATTTTGCATCTGCTCTATTCGCGGTTCTACACCAAGATGCTGCGCGACTTCGGCGTGATCGGCGTGGACGAGCCCTTCACCAATCTATTAACGCAGGGCATGGTCTGCAAGGAAACGATGAAGTGCCCCGAGCATGGGTATCTCTTTCCCGAACAGGCCGCCGACGGCAAATGCCATCTCTGCGGAAAAGAGGTCATCATCGGGAAAACGGAGAAAATGTCCAAATCCCTTAAAAACGTGATCGATCCCGATTACCTGGTCAAAACCTACGGCGCGGACACGGCGCGCATCTTCTGTCTGTTTGCCGCGCCGCCGGAGAAAGACCTGGAATGGAGCGAACAGGGCGTGGACGGTTCATTCCGTTTTCTCAGCCGCCTCTGGCGCATTTTTGATGAGTATCTGGAAGACATCAAGGCCGTTTCCTCTGCATCAGGAAACATGACACTCGAAGGCGATCTTAAGGCATTGCGACGCAAAACCCATCAGACCATCCGCAAGGTTACGACGGACATCGAAGACCGCTTCCACTTCAATACGGCGATCAGCGCCGTGATGGAACTGGTCAACACACTCTACGCGGTTAAACGTCCGGTTAAAGATGATCAAACTGCGCTCTCAGTAGTTCGTGAAGCGCTGGAGATGGCGGTTTTACTGCTCGCGCCCATTGTCCCGCACATGACCGAAGAACTCTGGCAGATACTCGGCCACACAACGTCCGTGGCCGATGCGCCCTGGCCCGACTTTGATCCGGCCATCGCCAGTGAAGAAGAAATGACCATCGTCATTCAGATCAACGGCAAACTGCGCAGCCGGATGACAGTTCCCGTTGATGAAGACGCGGAAAAAATTAAGACCGATGCGCAGGCGGATGAAAAAATCGCGGGGATGCTTAAAGGAGCCAAAATCCTGAAAGTCATTTACGTGCCCAAGAAGCTGGTTAACATTGTTGTTGCACAGTAAGGTGATTACTCTATGAAAAAACAAACGCGATCTATTTTGATTAAACTCTGGTTGTTGGGTCTGTCCTGCTTTTTACTTTTTGGCTGCGGATACACTTTTGCGCCGCAGGGTGAACATATCGATAAACGCATAAAAAATATTTATGTTGAGCCTTTCGGCAACAAAACCGCGCAGGCGGAAGTCGAAAATTATATGCGGACAGCCTTCATCGATCAGATTATTCAGAGTAATCGTTTTAAACATGTATCGAATATCGAACGGGCGGACGCGGTGATCGGCGGTAAAGTAGTCAATCTTAACACGTCAACACTTTCATACCGGAAAAATATCCTGGCCGCGGAAGAAAGAATGACTGTTACGCTGGAGGCCAGTTTCCGCGATAAAGAAACCGGTAAAATGATCTGGTATTCACGAAATGTCACGGGGACGGCTGACTACAAGCTGCAAGACAATGTTAATCCATTGCCCTCTAGAAAACAGGCTCTGTCCAAACTGTCCAAAGACACGGCTGAAAATGCTTTTAATTTGATGATGTCTGATTTTTAACAGCAACTCGGCGCGAGTATCCATGAAACCTTCGGTTGATCAATTAGGACGTTTTTTGTTCCGGAATGTCTCGGATGAAAAACAGGCGGCAATCCTTTTGCCTGCTGCAGTTGCAGCGATTAAAGAAATCAGTCGCCCCTCAACCTTTTTTAAAAAAATATCTTCCGGATATCTGCTGGTCATGGATGCTGCAATGGACATTTCGTGCGATTCGTTATCCATACAGAGACTGCTGGCCGTAGCGCAAGACACCGGCGCGGGGATGGTGTATTCGGATTTTCTTTGTCATGACGGCAAATCCTTCGGTCCGCACCCCTTGAATGATTATCAGGAAGGTTCGATTCGTGATGATTTCAACTTCGGGCATTTTTTTATCATCTCGGCGGCAGCCATTCAAACGGTTATAAAAAAATACGGTCCGCCGCCCAATGACGCATCCACCGCTCTTTATGATCTGCGTCTCAAAATTTCCATCGATCACGCGTTAATTCATGTGCCAGAGTTTCTGTATACGGCATCCGCAAAAAAAATCAAAACGGCTAAATCATCCGGCAGGCAAACCGAGTCGCAATTTGCCTATGTCGCCAGAGAGAACTTTGTCCGTCAACAGAAGATGGAGAAGATTGCCGCAAACTATCTGAAGATCATCGGAGCGCATTTGCCGGCGCGTAAGACGAAAACAGATCAAGACCCGGAAACCTCCCAATGGAAAGCCAGTATCATCATTCCCGTGCTTAACCGGAAAAAGACCATTGCCGATGCGCTGAAAAGCGCTCTGGGACAGAAAACGGATTTTCCCTTCAACATTCTGGTGGTTGATAATCATTCCACGGACGGCACCACCGATATTTTAAAAAAGTTTACCGCGGAGTATTCGCACATTCACCATATTATCCCCTCACGGCGCGATCTGAATATTGGCGGTTGCTGGAATGAAGCCGTCTTATCACCTTTCTGCGGGCGCTACATTGTTCAACTCGACTCCGACGATTTATACAGTTCGCCGCATACGCTCCAGAAAATTGTCGATATGCTGCGTAAAGGTCGCTATGCGATGGTTGTGGGATCGTACACCCTGGTTAATGAAAAGCTCAAACCCATTCCGCCGGGCCTCATTGACCACAGGGAGTGGACACAACAAAACGGCCACAATAATCTTTTGCGTGTAAACGGCATGGGCGCGCCGCGCGCTTTCGATACGGCCGTCATCCGTCCGATCGGTTTTCCCAATGTCAGTTATGGCGAGGATTATGCCGTGGCGCTCAGGCTGACGCGGGAATATCAAATCGGCCGGATTTATGAAAGCCTCTATCTATGCCGCCGCTGGACGGACAACACCGACGCGAGTCTTTCCGTCGAAAAACAGAACCGCAATGATTATTA
>CAYULE010000076.1:0-10331 GCA_964445385.1 uncultured Smithella sp. | reverse complement strand
GCGGGCATGTTCTGAAACGTCAGCGCGATGTCCATCATTTCTTCAATGCTGCCGGCGCGGATGGCTCCTGCCTGTTGCAGCACGCCCTCCCATACCTGATCGGAACCGGCCATCGCTGTAGTATGCGATACCGCCGCTTCGGCGCCGGATTCGGATGTGCCGACTTTCAGGATAATGGCGGGTTTTTTCCCGGCGGCAGCTTTGAGCGCCTTGAAAAAGCGCGGTCCCTGGTGGGTACCTTCAATATAGGCTGTGATAATTTTTGTTTCCTCATCCTGAGCCAGATATTCAAGAAAATCCGATTCATTCAGATCCGCGCCGTTGCCCATGCTGATCACTTTGCTGAAAAAGACGCCCCGGCTCGTGCCATCGTGAATACAGTGCGCGGCATTGCCTCCGCTCTGGGAGATCATGGCCACCGGACCGCTGGTCTTTTCAAAGTCGGCATTAAAAGACAGGCCGCCTCCGGGGCAATAAAGGCCCAGGCAATTGGGCCCGATCACGCGGATGCCGCCTTTTTTGGCCCTGGCGATAATATCCGCCTGCAGGCGCTTGCCTTCGGTGTTTTCAATTTCGCCAAAGCCCGAGGTAAAAAAATGAATGGCCCGCACGCCTTTTTCAACTGCGTCGTCCACCAGCTGCGGTGTGTAAGGGGCGGGGATGGCCGAGATAATATAATCGACCTTATCGGGGATGTCATTAACGCTTTTATAGATGGTCATGCCCTGGATTTCGCCGCCGGTGGGATTCATCGGGTAGATTTTTCCCTTGAAGCCGAACTGGGTCAAACCTTCCAGATATTTCAAGCCGAAATTGAACTTATTGGCTTTCTCCGAAACGCCGGCGATGGCGATCGTTTGGGGATGAAATAAGAAATCGATATTTTCCGAATTTTTCATGGTAGACATCCTTCCTTTTCAAAAGAGCATTCCGTTAAGAATAGAGTGATGATCGTTTGATGACCCTTACCCGGCAAACGGCAACAGCCTGCAATTTTGGATGGGCAAATGTCAAGGGTAAAGATTGACCTTCGGCATCTTACGCTCTTTCGAAGGTTTTGCGGGCAGCGGTGGCCGGTTTGTCTATTGACATAAGCGTACGCGGAACAACAAAATGATTTTCAAAAAAAATTAAAAAATATTACAGTAATCCCGTCAAACAGCCGATTATGTATGCGAATTAAATGATCATCTGCGTGAAATAAAATAATGTTGTAATATCAGTGGATTAAGCAGGACTAATCCAGACTTGAATCGTTCCGGTTCACACGGGTGGCGTTTTGATGAAAAGGAGAAGATGAGGATGAAATTGATCATTGCAGATGATTCACGTTTGGTGCGCGGCATCGTAGAGAAAATCGTCGCGTCGATTGGTTTTGAAGCTCTTCATGCAAGTAACGGCAAGGAAGCATTAGACCTCCTCGAAGCCGGAGAGGTTCATTTAGTGCTTCTGGACTGGAATATGCCTGTTTTGAACGGTATTGATGTCATAAAAAAAATGCGCAGTGCTGATCGTTTTAAAAACATTCCCGTGATGATGGTGTCGACGGAGTCTGAAGAAGACCGAATTAAAGAAGCACTCACTGCAGGCGCTCAGTCTTACCTTACTAAACCCTTTACCCCCGAGCAACTCACCAAGGCCATTCATGATGTGCTATCTAAAAAATAATAAACATGGTGTATTAATATTTGGATTCCGGCTGCATAATGCAGCATGCCCCGATGATACCATGAACAGGAGATGGAGGTTCTTTGTATGAAGAAAATTCTTGGAATTGATTTTAGTCCGAATGCGGAAATTGCCATGTTAAAATTGCTGGGAAAGGATGCCTACATTAAATATGAAAATTTTCATGAGGGGATGGATATCAAAGACCATGACATGATCATTTTCTGGATGGAAGCAAACCAGGAACATGTCGAACACAAAATCAGCAAATTGCGATATGCCTGTAATTTTCAGAACATTCCCATTATTATCATTCATGACCAGACCCGGGATCTTCCCTCGCAACCCTATGTTATTGCCGGTGCAACGGAAGTGCTGTCTTTATTGGACCCGCCGGCCGCCTGTAAAAATATTATCAATGGTTATTTGATTCCCGGCAGGGAACCTCTTGCTGAGGAATTCGAGTACCTGCAGCCTTTTATCAATAATACGTGTCACATTCTTCAAACCATGGCCGGGATCAAGGTGGAATTCAAGAAAGTTTATTTTTCCAACACGATCAGGATATTCGGCGATGTTTCCGGCATCATGGGGCTTTCCGGAAATGCCGAGGGAACGCTTGCCGTTACTTTTCAATGGGATCTGGCAAAAACGATCATTGCCAAGATGATGGGAACCGCGGAAAGTCTGATTGATGCTGAATTGATTCACGACGGCGTCAGCGAGATTATCAACATGATCAGTGGCACCACGAAAAAAGAATTTGTCGGAAAACCGTACCATTTTGAAATCACACTGCCTTCCGTCGTAGTTGGTCCCGGCCACCAGATCGGGTATTTTCAGAATACATCAGTGGCGGTACTCATCTTTCAAGTGGATGGTCAGTCGTTTGCCTTGCATGTCTGCATTAAACCGAAAACGACCGCGTAATAGTCTCGGCGATGCACGGCCTTGACAGGCCGGCGGATATGCCCAATGATTTCTTCTACTGTTATGGAATTTTTTCAAACCGGGACCTATGGACACTAAAAGTTATATCCTTCTGATTAATCGTGAAACGAGATTTCTGAAAACGGTTTCTCAGTCCCTGACTGACGCCGGATACCCGGTGCTGACCGCAGAAACGAAGAGCAGTGCATTAAGCGTGCTTTCCACTCACACGATTGCGCTGATTATCTGTGACAGCGAGCTTGCCGATTCCGACGGTTATGATTTCCTTGGATTTCTTAAGAAGAACCCTGATTTAAAGAAGGTTCCCTTTGTATTTCTTGTGTCCGCCCGTTTTGTAGTCGACTCGCTGGAGGAAGAAGTCTCCAAAATTTTGCGGGCGTTTGACATGGGGGCTATCGATTTTATTATCGATACGCTGGAGGAAGATATCTCCAGAGTTTTAATCAAACGCATCAATAAAATACTCCCGGGGGATTTCAGGAAGCCCGGCAAATCACCGTCCTCCAATGACGACCAGGCACCGCTTTCCGGAAAGGACGACCGCCGGGAGAGCGGGCGAATTATTCCCTGCCAGATTGTGAACATTGAAATATCCCGCGACGGCATTTTGTGGATACCCGGCCAGATCACGAATATTAATGATCAGGGATTGTTGTTGGAAACCTCCCTGCTTGGAAAACTCGGCATGCCTGTTTTCATCAGAGTCATGCTGCCCGGCGGCAAACACGTGATGGCAAAAAGTCACATTAAACACATTTCCATCCTCAAACAGCCGTCGTCGGCGGAAATCGGCGTGGAAGCAGACGAATCTGTTGAGTGGATCGAAATCTATAACTACATTGCCAAGCTGATGGGAATCGTCAAGAAGGCTCAGACGAAAAAGATTTCGACGGCTGATATAATGCCCGACGAAAGCGATCAGCGCGCCGACATGGCCAATCAGGGGCAGGACCGTAAAAAACAACATGTCTATATCGATCCGCTTTTACATAGCGCTCATCATGACGGAACAGATAAATCGTTAGAAAATAAATTTTACGGCAGTCTGGTTGGAAAGCAACTGGGAAATTATAAGGCGGTGTCCTTTATCGGTTCCGGAAGCATGGCCGGTGTTTTTAAAGGATGGGACGTTCTTCTGGAACGACATGTGGCCCTGAAGGTTATTTCTTACAAACTTTCAACCATCGCGTCATACCGGGATATGTTTATCAAAGAGGCGCGGTTGGTGACCCGGCTGATCCATCCCAATATTGCGCAGATCTATCATATTGATCAGGTGGATGATGTTCTCTATTTCGTTATGGAGCTCATCAACGGCGGGACATTGGCGGATTTCATCAAGGATAGAAATAAACTGAACATGGCTAAATGTTTGGAACATTTTATCACCATCTGCCGGACCCTCGATTTTGTCAGCAGGCAGAATATCATTCATCGGGACATTAAACCGGCCAATATCATGATTGATGAGCGGGGCATGTTAAAGATCGTGGACTTCGGGATTGCTGTTATTGATGATGAGTCAAGCCAGAAAAGAAAACAGGACGCTTTCGGGTCGCCGCTGTATGCGTCGCCCGAATGTATACAGGGGCGATCGCTGGACTGCTGCAGCGACATTTATTCTTTGGGAGCCACGTTCTATCATGTCTTTTCGGGTGTGCCGCCTTTTGATGGCGATTCTGAAGAAATCATCACTCAGAAACACCTGAACGAACAGTTTGCTCCGCTCAGGAAAATAAGCCCCATGGTGTCGGCCGATTTGTCGGATATCATAGGAAAAATGATGGCCAAGAAACCCCAGGAAAGATATCAGAACTATCGCGCCATTATTAATGATCTCATGGAAGTGGTGCATTAAAAGAATGGTCTGTCCGAATGAATGCATTATCCTTCCGGCATTCAATTAAAGGATTCCAAAATGATGGCCCTGAGAATGGCTTCTTCCGCCAGTTCCCGGGCCAGTTCCGCAGGTGGTTTCTTTCCTTCTTCCATTAATCGAACGGCTTCCAGCTTAAACTTCCGGCTACAGGAATGCCTCTCTTAGGGAACAGGGTCTGCAGATGCGCCTTCATTGCGGGGCTCAATTGCTTGTAGAGTTTTGTATTGTATGGCAATTTTGGGCGACACTACTTCAGGCACAGGAGGATCTTTTATTAGTTTTCAAATGGTTAACTAGTTTGTCGAAAACAATTGAAATGGAAACAAAAAACAGAAAACAGGAAAAACAAAAAATCCCCTATCACTGTCACTATGCGCCCCAAAACAATTGCCAAAAGTAAGTCAGTATTTGGCACATAACTACCAAGAAGAAAAAGCAAAGCAATTTCTCTAATTCCCATACCAGCTGGTGCACCAGGCGTTATTAAGCCCAGTAGCCAGGCAATGACATAAGCACCGCACAAAGCAGTAAGATTTGATATTGAAACTATTGATACATCTATAACCGCCAGTACACCTATGAATACACCTCCCGATACTGCAAGAAAAATCACATGCCCTAGCAAGGCAGAAACTACCTCGACTGACAGTATACGGCATATTAGTGTCCCTGACACAACAACTAAACACAAAAAAAATATGACGGAAATCCAGAAAGAAATTATCGGTATAAAGATTGGTGCTATCAAAGGGACAAATAAGGCACCCGCAAAAGCAATAATGCCCAACTCCCATATTATTGATTTTGCTAATGGGACAGTTTGAATATTCACAGCCATTCCCATGGTCTGCCGACTGGCAAGGTGAAAAATATTCCCAGGAACATATTTGCCCAGCTGTGACATGCCATATGCTTTTATTGCCCAATTAAAAAGAGTATTAACCTTAAAATAAATCAGTAAATGCCACCATGACCTTGCGAGCAAAACATTCGCTGCACCATAAATAATTGCAAGCAGACAAAGAGAAAGCCAATCGGCAACACTGAATTGGAGGAAATCAATTTCATGGGCATAGTCTTTAAGCTTGAAAACTATGAGTATTGCTCCAGTTAGAGCAATTAGTCCGCCAAAATAATTCAGGCCTCGTTTTATTTTCGTGCCATATTCTTTAATCAAATATTTACCATTATTAATGATGTTGGTATGGAAAGTAGCGAAACCCATATATCTTTCGATAAAATATTTAACATCCCTGCTTTATACAATGCACAATAATCCATGGAAAGGCGTTATGAATAGAAATAATTTGAGCATAGGACATTAGAAACCGTCTAAGGCTTTTTTGATTCCAATGCTGTATGTGCTCAGGGTGGTTACCCAAAGTAGTTAAATACTTCCCCCTAAAAAGATTCCCAAGTAGAAACCATGGTTCATAAGGTACTGATATTATTATACCCAGGCGTGAAACACGAAGTAATTCTTGTAAGGCTACTTCTGGATGTGCCAAGTGTTCAAGAACTTCCAGGCATAAAGCAACATCGAATTCATTATCTCGCCAAGAAAGAGAATATATATCTTGTTGAGTAAAACAATATTTATCATGTCTCTTTTGACAGAATGATACGCACCGTGGATTGATATCAAACCCTTCAACACGTATCGGAAGAATAGCTTGCACCCTCTCAAGAGTTTCACCTTCACCACAACCTGCATCTAATAAGCTTTCATATTGCAATGTCCGTAACTTTTTTTCCAGTTTATTAAAGTAAGAATTAATTAACTTACGAACCAAAATATTCTCAGATTGATATTTTAAATAATTTGTTGAATAAGCATCTTCTGTCATTCTTTAACTTTCTCTATTTTATGGTAAGGATTTAAATTTTTAGATTTTTCTCTGATAAATCTATCTACGTTATTCAAATTAGATGACTTTATAGAGAATTCCGCTATTATGCCTAAAGAAATCATTTGAACAGATAAAATGCATAGTAAAATGCCGAGAAAAAAGAAAGGTCTATTACCAATAGGCCTTACTCCTCCAAACCAGATTACAGTGAGATAAGCAAGAATACCTCCGCCAAATATTCCCGAAGCAATACCTAAACCACCAAAAAGATGACCCGGTTTATTCATCCAGCGCGTGGTGGCTAGAACTGTCAGCAAATCGATGAAACCTCGAACGTACCTTTCAAAGCCATATTTGGATTTACCATGTAGTCGGGGGTGATGTATAACTTCAACCTCACCTATACGATAGCCATAGTCGTTTGCTAAGACTGGAGTATAGCGATGCATCTCTCCATAAAGATGGATGGAGTCAACCACCTCTCTACAGTAACATTTAAATCCACAATTAAAATCATGGAGCGCAATGCCTGTTGCAAATGCGGTGACTTTGTTAAAAATACTCGAGGGCAATTTTTTTGAAATGGGGTCATTTCTTCTTTTTTTCCAACCTGAAACCAAATCAAACCCACTATCAAGTGCTGCTATAAACTTTGGTATTTCGTTTGGATCGTCCTGTAAATCCGCATCCATTGTAAATACTATTTCACCGGCAGCGTGACGAAAGCCTGCCTCCAAAGCAATTGCTTTACCAAAATTTTTACGGAAGCGTATGGCGAAAATATTGTCGTTCGAAGCTGAAAGCTTTTTCATGATCTCCCAGCTTTGATCGATGCTGCCGTCATCAATAAAAATGATCTCCACTTCAAAATTCCCGTCCATATTTCTTACGTTATCCAAAATGCCAGCCGCAAGAAGTTCAATCGTTGCCTGCTCATCCTTCACGGGAATTACGAAACTCAACAAACAGCTGTTTTTAGACTGTGTCATGGATATATCCTTCTTTAATTCTTCCGTCTTCCAGTTAGATCGAAGACGGACATGATTTTAAAAGAGTCTATGATAATGGAATATATTTCACGTCCCGTCGTTTCCATAGTTGATGAGCCTCGAACATTTCGATACGTTTCAATAAAATATTCCGCATCGGCGGGCTGAACCAACCGGACCCTCTTTCTGTCACTTTGTTCAAGCAGTTTCATGTTGTTTTTTAAATGAACCATCCTGCTTCCGGATACCTTGATCTGTTGACGCTGATCCATCTTCGTCACATATTCCATGCCCACCCTTGCCGCCACACCCCAGTAGTCGCGATCAAATGTATTCTCTATATCATTCCCCGCCAGGAAATTAAAGTAAACGTATTGATACGGGTGATTCCTGACCATCCAGTAAGCGATATAAATCGAATAAATGACAAGCGCGCCTAGTAAAAGACGAGCCGCTGCGTTTTTCCATGCTGGATTGTTTGCCGTAACGCTTCGCGCGCTTGATGTAAGCCAGTCCAGACCGTTGAGCACAATCAGCAGGAAAGCAGGGTAAATGAAATACAAATGCCGCCATCCATCGTACAGCGTTGAACCCAACAGGATTACCAGGACAATCGGTATTACTACAATGGCCAGGTAAAAAAGATCCTCTTTGTTTGTTTCAATTTTCAACAAAACCCCTTTTGTTTTGTTAAGGTTTTGCATCATCACGAACAGGCCCATGGCAAATAATACAAGATATGACAGGGGCGTTGTAATGGTAAACCATACCGGAATGTAATGCCAGGGAAGCGCCGCTCCTCTGACCACTTTCCCCAAATAGATAATCTTGCCGTTCCACGGAAAGTTACTACTCAAAACTATCGTCTCCCACAGAAACCGAATCGGATGTGCCCACGCCGAGGGCCACAAAGCAATAGTCAGAATGGGTGTCAGAGCCATGAAAAAGATGAAGCCTCCCAATGCTTTCTTATTGAACGATCTGTTTCTTATATAATCAAACATGAAAAACAAACATACCAGCGCGGGAAGAAGAAGCCCGACAATTCTTATGTTGGATGCCACGGCGGAAGAAAGAGCAAGACATAACGCCGCGCCAAAGCTCTTTTTCTCGAGGTAGCTTATGCAAAAATACATAGCGACCGTAAACGACGACAGGAAAACCAGATCTTTTACGTTATAAAATGATTCGGCGAAAATCCTGGGGCTCAGGATGAAAAACAAGCAGGCCACCAGTGCGATACCGCAACCATACCGACGACTGACAAGAAGGTAAAAGAAAATGACGGCAATAAAAAACCACAAAAAGGTATAAGCATGCCGGAAATGCCAAAGGTCCGGTTCAGTCATACCGGTTGCGATTTCCACGAAAACCGCGGGTAAATGAAAAATGACCCCGTAATTCTTATGCGCATAGCTTTCCAATGCAGGTATTTTTTCAAACTTTTCATTGCTGAGAGCATCAGGGGAAATAATCGAGACAATATATTTTGCAGATACTAATCCATGGTTTCTTTGAATCGGTTCATCCCAAGACAGTCCGTAATCGTCAGATAAGAACAAGCCGAGGCAGAAAAATAAAAAAAAGATGGCAAGTGTAAGATATTTCCTGGTTTTGATGGACATAACACTTCATTCAGCCTTTTTGCTTTTTCTTAGGTCCGGGCTTTTCCCGTCGTAATACAGACCCAGTCAGTTTTTTAACCTAAATTCCCGTGTTATTGTAACGAGGCAGTGGGAGGGACGCCAAATATGGAATATAGGTCCATTTGGTGTTTTGTTGTTTCACCGACCTGGAGTTGCTGCCCCGGGATTTCAAAGATTGATAAGAACTTCTTTTTTGTTGGGTGCAGTATATTAAGCGCGGTCTTGTGCGTCAAGAAGATTATGGGCACAAGATGTAGGGGCTTGAACAAAATGATCGATTTCAGTCTGATGACAGGAGTGTATCTTTTGCATTTTGCTGGCTGCATCGCCGCATGAGGATGGCGTTTGGCGTGGAATTCAGACGCACGAATGCGTCACGTCCTGATTTGATGTTCCTCATCATCAGGATTGGATGTAATCATCCCACGAATATTCGGGGTCGCCGTAAATAATGTCAGAAGGTGGTTGGATTTGAAGATCAGCAGCGGTGTGTGTGATGTTTGGCGGGTCATGGATTATGGGCGGCGACTCTGACCGGACAAGCCAGAGCCCCAGATGGGTGAGGATGTCCCGGATGACCTGCGCGTCTTCGATGAAACTGATGATGCGCATGGCTCCGTTGCAGTTCGGACAGAGCAGGGGATCAACCTCATATATTTTCTGAATCAGCCGTGCCCAATTCTTTCTGAACGCTTTTGAATTTTCAACCGGTGCGAGAATGCAAACAATGGCATCGTCTGTTCCGCCTTTTGATGGCGATTCTGAAGAAATCATCACTCAGAAACACCTGAACGAACAGTTTGCTCCGCTCAGGAAAATAAGCCCCATGGTGTCGGCCGATTTGTCGGATATCATAGGAAAAATGATGGCCAAGAAACCCCAGGAAAGATATCAGAACTATCGCGCCATTATTAATGATCTCATGGAAGTGGTGCATTAAAAGCTAATTTTATGTTCATTATAACGAAGCCCCCCTTAAAGCAGATGCTTTAAGGGGGGCCGTATCTGAACAGATCATGTTTGTCTGTGTCTAAGTCTAAGTCGATATTTTTCGCGTTTAGCTCACGATATTCTTTACTGCATCAATAACCGGGTTAGTGAATAATGCCATCAAAATGGTGTAAAGAGCAAAGGCGCCAACAACTTCCGCCGTGTACATCTTGTCATATTTACGTTTCAGGCTGACCAGAATCAATCCGCCCACAATCAGGCATCCCAGTTGGAAATACGGGAAATTGGCTGCACCCGCCGCCGCATATTCTGCAAAACCAAAGCTTGCCGTTAAGAGAACTACTGCCGCTGCCGCTACGATGGTTCCTAATGTCTTTTTCATGATCTGTTACCTCCT
>CAYULE010000075.1:0-10394 GCA_964445385.1 uncultured Smithella sp. | reverse complement strand
ACAATGGCATGGTGTGGGATAAATGTTTTCGACAAACCTTCATTGAGTCCCTTGATATTGCTGTTTATTAAAGCCATCGTTTTATTGGTCTGCTCACCACTGAGTTTTTTGCCTTTAGAAGTAACGGTACCATTGATTTTCCCATCCTGAATGATTGCGTAGCCGCCTTTAAGATTACTCTCCAAATTATACATATAGGCTCTTGCGTAAGCGGAATTCAGATAGGGCCACTTGAGCTGCTGTCCGAAAGCACAAGTTGAGCACAAAAAAAATATGATCAGTATCAACAGTTTTGTTTTTATCATGATAATGATTTTCTGTCTGCGCATGTTCTTTCAGCGGGGCACTGGGGATAGGAGGGTTCATTTTTATCCCGGCATGGTCAAACTCCGGGAATCCCCCGGCAGCGCCGGGGGATTTACTTAAAGGCGGTTATTTCTTTTTTTTCAATGGTTTCTTCTGAGCGACACACAGTTTTTCTCTTATACTGTCATGTCCGGAAAGCACGGGAAAACTTTTCCACTGTTCAGTTGTATAGGTAACGCTGTCTAAAATATTTCCTTTATCGTCATAATCGACGCTCTCTTTCACTCGATACATACTCTTCTGACAATCAATATCGTCGCGATGAATATTGTACTCATAGTTTTGATATTTGACGGACTTCGCCAAATCAGTTTTCTTAATTCTTTCAATGATCTCATTCCTGAAATCCTCGGTTACGATCTTATAAATCTCAACTGAAATAATGTGATCGGGCGTTTGAGTAATCAGTTTTTTGCTGAAGTAACAATCACCGCTGCGGGTTTTTCCAAGATGTTGCCACAAAGTACTGTCAGGTTTTTTAAGGGTTACAAGCTTTTGTTCCATGGGTTGTTTTGCCTGCGGCTCGTGTTTCACTTCAACTTTTGCACTCTTCGCATAACCTGCAAACAGAAAAATAATCATGATTGATAAAATAACTTCTAAACGTATCCTCTTCATATCGATTCCTTTCATTATGTTTTATTTTGGGTATTCGTCTTTATCTTTGATACACATCATAAAAACAATTCGTTATTCCTTGATAACTTCCCGGGCAATGACAATGCGCTGGATTTCCGACGTACCTTCATAAATGGTTGTGGCACGCGCGTCCCGGTATAAACGCTCGACCTTGTAGTCCTTAATATAGCCATAACCGCCATGCACCTGAAGCGCCATGTAGGCCGTTGAATTTGCCGTTTCCGAGGCAAACAACTTGGCCATGGAAGCTTCTTTGGTAAATTTCAGTCCCCGGTCCTTGCGGTCCGCAGCGGCAAGGGTCAGCCAGGACGCGGCCTCAATCTTTGTGGCGGCATCCGCGATCATAAACTGAATGGCCTGAAAAGAGCTGATGGATTTTCCAAACTGGCGTCTTTGCCTGGTGTATGAGAGGGCTTCATCCAGGCAGGCTCTCGCAATGCCGGTCGCCTGTGATGCAATGCCGATCCTCCCGCTGTCCAGCGCCTGCATCGCAACTTTGAATCCTTCACCGGTATTCCCCAGCAGATTTTTTGCGGGTACTTCGCAGTCCTCAAAAACAAGTTCAACGGTATTGGACGCCCGCAGCCCCAGTTTTTCCTCTTTGGTTCCGATTTTAAAACCGGGCGTGTCCTTTTCGATGATAAAAGCGGAAAGCCCTTTTGTCCCCTTTTCCTGGCCGGTTCTGGCAATCAGATTGATGATATCGGCATACTGGCCGTGTGTAATAAATACTTTCGTTCCGTTAATAATATACTTATCTTTTTTGAGAACGGCTGTGGTCGTCATCGAGCCGGGGTCGGAGCCCGCGCCCGGTTCCGTCAGTGCGAAGGCGCCCAGCAGGGATCCTTCGGCAAGCCCTGTCAGCCATTTTTCTTTTTGTTCTTTGTTTCCGAACTTAAGAAGCGGCTCCGTGGAGAGATTGGCAACCGACATGGTAACCGCGCTCGAAGCGCACGCGCGGGCGATCTCCTGCAGAGCCAGCGAGTAGGCCACCGAGCCGGCTCCCGATCCACCCAACTCCGGAGGAACCATCATGCCCAGCAGGCCGATTTCGCCCATCTTTTTTACAGCATCCACCGGAAATACGCCAAGCCGGTCCCGTTCTGCCGCCAGCGGCTCAAGTTCTTTTCGGGCAAAGTCTCTGGCCATCAGCCTGATCATTTCCTGTTCGCTTGTGATTTCAAATGCCATGGTCACCACTCTTATGGGATATACAGAACAACAAGAAGTTCTGCTTTTTCGTTGGAAGGATTGCTTAATGCGTGATGCAGGGCCGAATTAAAATGGATGCATTCCCCTTGCTTAAGAAGGCTGGTGTTTTTACCCACGGAAATCGAAAGATTTCCTTTCAATACATAGATAAATTCTTCACCTTCATGATGATATTCAACACCCTCATGGGCCGTGTTCGGTTCAATGGTTATCAGGTATCCGCCAAGATGCTTGTCGGAACCTGATTGGGTGAGTTGTGTGTAGGCGTAAGATCCCGCACGTTTTTTCTGGCTTTTGACCCGGGATGTGGCTTTTTTGTTTTCCGCATGATCGAGGCTTGCAACATCAACCTTCAGCGTCCGGCTCAACTGTAAAACAAGCGCCACCGGAGGTATGGCTTCATCTTTCTCAACTTTTTCCAGAAGATCGGCAGGATACCCGGTTTCATGTGCCAGTTCTTTGAGGCTCAGTTTTTTGCCTTCACGATAATCTTTGATGCGCTGGCCGAATGACATTTTTTTATCTTTTACTTTTGCCATAATTTTTTTCCCGTAAATTGATATTTGCGTTTCTGCATACCAAGCAACTTTGCCTCCGTCAATCCGTGATTTTTATCTTGCTGGAAACCGGTGGTCTCCCTCACCTTGCGATTTCGCATGATACATCCAAGTTGTGTGAAGTCAAGGCCAATGATTACCTTTGAATTCCGGAAGGAAGATCGATCCGCTCTCAACACGTGATGAATTTGGAGTTGACGTCGGTTACGATATTGGGCATAACCTCCTGCCTGGATGCAAAGCTTGCGCAAATCTGCTATAAATATTATTTCATCCATCGCGAAGAAACAGGTAAAGGAGTAAAATCATTTTGGATACCCATACATCCTCCGTAAATATGTTCCGACGGGCAATCTCCATCATCGGAATGCTGCTGACCCTGATTGCGGCCACTGCGGCTTTTGCCGAAGAGCAGATCGCTGCTTACCCTCCCCTGCCCTCAGGGTACACATCCATCCGGGTTTACGACAGTCAGGCGCGTTTCACCGGCCGTTTCCTGTCGGCCAAGCGATACTGGGTCGGGATCGACCAGATCCCGGTCTTCCTGCAAAAAGCCCTCATTGCCATCGAGGACGCCCGTTTCTACGAGCATGGCGGGATCGACGTGCGCGGGATTGCCCGGGCCATGGTCAAGGATGTCATCAAAGGGCGCATGGCCGAAGGCGGCTCGACCATCACTCAACAGCTCATTAAAAACAAATATTTCCATGGTGAGAAGACGATCACGCGAAAAGTCCAGGAAGGGATCCTGGCCATGGAATACGAAGAGAAATACACAAAGAAGCAGATTTTAGAAATGTATTTCAACGAAGTCTATTTCGGAAACGGGGCCTGGGGCATTGCTCAGGCCGCGCGGCTTTATTTCGACAAAAATCCCCAGGAATTAAATGAGATTGAATGCGTTCTTCTGGCCGCCGTTCCCAAAGCTCCGACGCATTACAATCCTGCCGGAAACTGGGCCATGGTTGTGAAGAGGAAGAACCTGATCCTGAAGCGCATGGCGGAACTCAAAATGATCACGGCTCGACAGGAAAAAAAGCTGCGATCCCGTCGCGTCTCTGTCTTTAAATCCGGAGAGGCTCCCTATTATCTGGCCCACGTGCGCTATAAACTGATTGAACACTACGGGCCGGAGATTGTCGACAAGGGCGGACTGGATGTTATCACGGCCATGAATTTGCCGATGCAGCGTCTTGCTGAAAAGGCCCTGGAAGAAGGCGTCCGGCGTATCTCCCCTGAACTCCAGGGCGCCCTGCTGGCCATCGATCCGAATACGGGGAATGTTTTAGCGGCTGTGGGGGGAATTGATTTCGTTCAGAATCCCTATGACCGGGCCTTCTTTGCCAAACGTCAGCCCGGGTCGTCCATTAAACCCCTGATTTATGCCGCGGCCCTCGAAAAAGGGTACACCGCGGGAACGATCTTCAACGATGCTCCCGTCGCCTATGACCGGGGAAACAATAAAAAGTGGACACCCCACAACTATGATCACAGAGCGCACGGCGACTTGAGCCTCCGTCAGGCTTTGGCCTATTCCAACAATGTCATTGCCGTAAAGCTGCTCGATGCCATCGGAGTTCCCTATTTTGTTGAATTTGCCGCAAAGCTGGGACTGCCAATGCGCTCCCCTTATGATCTGTCACTGGCACTCGGCTCCGAAGAAGTCACCCTGCACGACCTCATCTCGGCCTACAGCCCCCTGTCCAACGGCGGCCTGCGGCCTCAAACCAGAACAATCCTTCGCGTGTACGACCGCAAGAATAAGACCTGGACGGAAACACCCTCCGTCCTCGCTTCAGTCCTTTCTCCGGCCACCGCCTTTTTGACAACTCAGATGTTGAAGGATGTCCTCACGTATGGCACCGGCAGAGCACTGAAAAGTTTCAGCGTTCAACGGCCGGCCGCCGGGAAGACCGGGACAACAAACGATTACCGGGATGCCTGGTTTGTTGGCTATACTCCCCAGATCATCACGGGCGTATGGGTCGGTTATGACAAACCCAAACCGGGAGGACGGGGCTTTACCGGCGGCGCCATCTGTGCTCCCATCTGGGGGCGCTTCATGCGACAGGCTCTGGCCGGGAAACCCGTCATCGACTTTCCCAAGCCCGATACGGTCGTCTCCGTGCTCATCGACCCGACAACAAACGCGTTGGCAACGCCTCAATGCCCGGTCCAGCGGGAAGAATTTTATCTTATGACCACCCAACCCACAAAGCCCTGCGAGAAACACGGAAGCCCCGGTCAAGCGCCAACCCATCCCGAACCAGCCGCTCCTGTGCCAGCGCCGATTTCCGTTCCGGAACCGGTTTCAGATCCAACCCCGCCTCCGGATTTGCCACCTCCGGATCTGAACCTGCCTTAAGCTCTGAGCAAGAGAAGGCGCCTAAAAACCTTGCTTCAACTGCCCGGCAACAGCGTCATTCAAAGCCTTTTGCGCGGAAATCAGCTTTTTATATTTTGCGGTGATTCTTTCCAGGTTACCGGACAGAATCGCCTGCAAGAGATCCCCTTCTACCTCCGCCACATCGATTCTGCGGTAGTAGTCCATGGTTTCCTTGAGATGCGCCAGAACGATCTTTCCGGTCAGAATGGGATGGTTGTTCGTAACATTGGCATCTTTAAATCTTGTTCCGTGCTCCAGTTCCACTTCCAGACCCATACGAAAATCTTCCAGAGGAATAAGCATACTCTCGGTATTAACGATCTCCAGAATTTTGTAGGCTTCTTCCTGCGAAACGACTGCTTGAGTCTTCTTCGACCAGTCATCCAGTCCAATCTCAGCGCATACCCGCGCAACTTCTCGGGTTGTGACGTATTCCGGCAATATCATTTCTTATTCCTTTCGTTAAAGTCCAGACGTTCTGTTTTTATATCCACTTTAAAACGCCCGCAAACACGATCATCATGAGGGCATCGACAACAAACAGCGTACCGATCACCCTCCCCTGCACTCTGGGCTTCCAGTCATAGCACAAGAAGGAAACCACAAAGAACGGAATATAAACGGTAATAAAAACCGGAAAGGCGCCCCACCAGGAATAGACCCAGTGAAAGGCGGGCGTTTGTGCCAGGAAAATCTCGATAAATGAAAACAGGGCAGCATTGACCACGGCAAAGAAGATGCGGTTGTTGACGCCCATAATTTTCAGTTGGGGATCTTCCGGCAGCGTCTTACTCATCACCAGTCCCGCTACCGAAAACATCAGGCTCAGTTCAATCCCCACGCCGATCAGCAATAAGAAGGCGGTGCCGTCAGGTACGGTCCAGAGCGCATGCCCGCTTCCATACTGAATCAGGGCGTTTACAATCTCGTAAAACCAGTGCACCAGGTATAGAGAAAGGCCTGCGGCAATCCCTTTCCAGTTTTTCTTGCTGATTTCATTCGTGTAGACATAAATGACCAGGGCTAATAGCGGAATGACATACCATTGGAAATGGTCCGGTGAACGCAAAATACTCAATGCCTGCTGGGTTAATTCGGGCTGATTCATAAGGACTCCTTATTCATGGATCGTTTGAATTTGTAAACTCACTTTTCCGGCAAGACAGCCTGTTTCAAATATCCGGCTGTTATCATGATAAACATGATGTTATTCATACCACAATTCGAGAGTAATGAATATCGATGATTCGATTAAAAACCATCCCGTCACCCATATGCATGCCATCGTGTAACCCCATGCACCTCTGTTTGGTCAGGTTATCCGGATATGGACAGTCGCAAGCATTCTCCTGCTCATTTTTGAAAATTGGTTTGACAATACCTCTGGAGCATATTATCAATCGGCGCCAGATGCTTTACACATTGTTAAGCAAATCCATTTTAAGGAGTAAAGATATGAGTAAACGGTTGGAAAATAAGGTGGCGATTATTACCGGTGGAACCAGCGGCATCGGTGAAGCGACGGCCGAAGTGTTCGTCGCGCATGGCGCTAAAGTGATTATCGCGGGAAGATCGGAGAAAAAAGGCGCGGAAATAGCGAAACGCCTTGGTGAGAATGTTATCTATGCCCGCACCGATGTGATGATCGAAACGGACATTAAAGCGGTCATCGATCTGGCTGTTTCCCGCTTCGGCAGGCTGGACTGCCTGTTTAATAACGCGGGCGGACCGGATCGCGGCACGCTCGAAACGGTAACACCGGAAGATTTTAATTACAGCATGAACCTGCTTCTGGGCGCCGTTGTTTTCGGCATGAAGCACGCGGCTCCCGTCATGAAGGCGCAGGGCGCCGGTTGCATTATCAACAATTCCAGCGTGGCGGCCATCCGCATGAATCAGGGCGGCTATCTTTATACCGCAGCCAAAGCGGCCGTTACCCACATTACCCGTTCAGCCGGCGTACAGCTCGGCCCGCATGGCATTCGTGTTAACAGCATTTCTCCCGGTGCGATTGCCACACCGATTTTTTGGGGTGGCTCGCAGGCGGCCAATACTCTTTCGGCGGAACAAAACGAGCGGAAGATGGAAAAATTGAAAGCAAGCCTGGCCAAGGCCACACCGCTTCCCCGGGCCGGGCTGGATAAAGACATCGCATACGGAGCCCTTTTCCTGGCCTCCGATGAGGGCAGCTTTGTTAATTGCCATGATCTGGTGGTGGACGGCGGCAGAACATCGCTGTTTAATGAACGGGGATAATAATAAAATGCGGGGAACAGTCGTGATTGTTCCCCGCATTCATCCAGTTGTCAATTCCATTGTAAGTCAGAGTTTTCCACCTTCAAAAATAACCGACAGGCTCACCTGCAGCTGAATGATTTAAAGCCGATTCTGCAATTTCCATTTTAGAAGCTTCTCCATCCTGCTTCCAACAACAAGAAGTTTTGTTGATCCTTGACCCGGCTCCTTTATAAAAGACCGGCATCTGCCGATATCATTATAATGAACCAATACTGTTGACTGGTTTCAAGGACTACGGAAATTGAAGATCATAACCATAATTTGTTTTGATTGTCTTTTCATTTGAAATAGCTTAAAGGACGGCAGTCCGTGGGCGGGCGGATTATTTTTTATAACAAATTCCGCAGGGAAAGGAATTCCCCGCGCAAACAAATTAAGGAGGAATTTCTATGAGCAGTTACACACTGGACAAACCGGACAATCTGATTGACTGGTGGAAGGAAAGCGTCGACAAATTTGCCGATCGAAGACTGGTAGGCACCAAAAACAAAGACGGTGTTTATGAATGGGTGACGCGTAAGGATATCAACACGCGTATTGATAATCTCCGGGCAGGTCTCGCTCAACTGGGCGTGGACGAAGGTGATGCCGTCGGCATTATCGCCAATAACCGTTTGGAATGGATTATCGCGGCATTTGCTACCTGGGGTCGGGTAGCACGTTATGTTCCCATGTATGAAGCGGAGCTGGTTCAGGTATGGAAATACATCATCGCCGACAGCCAGATCAAAGTCCTTTTCGTCTCGAAACCGGATATCTATTTAATGGTTAAGGATTTCCCGAAAGAGATTCCCACGCTGAAGCACATTATTATCATTGACGATGACGGTGAAAACTCCATGGGGGCTCTGGAAAAAAGAGGAACAGCCCATCTAGTACCGCCGCGGAGTCCGAAACCGGATGACATTGCCGAGCTTATTTACACATCGGGCACTACCGGCAATCCCAAAGGAGTTTTGCTGTCTCACGGCAATTTTACTCACAATTCAGCATCCGGCCTTAAAATGTATCCTGAGCTGCAAAAACTAGAGGGAAAGGATGCGGTGACCCTGGCCATTCTGCCCTGGGCTCATGTTTTCGGTCAGTCCGGCGAGTTATTCGCCATTATCCGTCTGGGCGGTTCCCTGGGCCTTGCGGAAAGTCCATCCACCATTGTCGATGATATTGTTAAAGTCAAACCCACCTTTCTGGTTGCCGTTCCCCGCGTCTTCAACCGGATCTACGACGGCCTGTGGGCCAAAATAAACAAGGAAGGCGGATTGGCCAAAACCCTCTTTCTCATGGGAGTAGCGGCGGCAAAAAAGAAACGGGAACTGGCCGCCCTCGGACAATCCGATTTTGTGACCAATCTTAAATTCATGTTCGCCAACGCAGTTGTTTTTTCAAAAATCAGAGAACGTCTGGGGGGAAGAGTGCTGGGAGCCATGACCGGAAGCGCGGCCATGAATCCTGAAATCGGACAGTTCTTCTTTGATGTCGGCATTCCCGTTTATGATTGTTACGGACTTACGGAGACATCACCGGCGGCGACGATGAACGCCTCTTACAGCTACCGGCTGGGCAGCGTCGGAAAGGCCATTGACAAAGTCAAGATCGTCATCGACTCCTCCGTGGTGGAAGAAGGCGCAACCGATGGTGAGATTATTATTTACGGCCCCAATGTCATGAAAGGTTACCACAACCGGCCGGAAGACACCCGCGCCACCATGACGCAGGACGGCGGATTCCGCACCGGTGACCGCGGGCGGCTGGATAAAGACGGATTCCTTTTCATCACCGGCCGCATTAAAGAACAGTATAAACTGGAAAACGGAAAATTCTGTTTCCCCGTATCCCTGGAAGAAACCATCTGCCTGGTACCGCTTGTCCAGCAGGCGGTCATTTACGGCATGAACCGGCCCTATAATATCTGCATCGTCGTTCCGGATTTTGACGTGTTGAAGCATTACGCCAAAGACAAGGGATTACCGGCAGATCCCAAAACGCTGGTCGCGCGTCAGGATGTCATCGATATGATCAGTACGGCCATTACCAGTCAGTTGAAGGGTAAATATGGCAGTTATGAAATACCGAAAAAGTTTTTGATTATTGATGAGCCTTTCACCCTGGAAAACGGCACGCTGACGCAGACCATGAAGCTCAAGCGCAAAATTGTTCTGGATAAATATATCGATCGGATCGAAGCGTTATATAAATAGACGGGGAGATTCTCTCTCAAAGAAAAAAAGGGCCGCCTCATGATAAAACGAGGCGGCCCTTTTTTTAATGAATAATACCAAAGATAAACTATTTAACTGCGTCCTTCAAACCCTTGCCAGCTTTGAATACCGGAACCTTCTTGGCGGCGATCTTGATGGCTTCGCCTGTCTGGGGATTTCTACCTTTGCGCGCTTTTCTTTTGCTGACGGAGAAGGTGCCGAATCCCACCAATGTTACGCTGTCACCTTTTTTGAGTGCTTTCTGAATTGCTGCCAATGTCGCACTAACCGCCGCATCAGCCTCTTTCTTAGTGCATGTTGCCTTTGCTACTTCTTCGATTAACTCTGCTCTGTTCATTGGACACCCCTTTTAAAGTTTTTTATTTTGGAAAATGTTGCGGTGAAAATAGCTCTTATTTAAAAAAAAATCCACCTTTTTTTTAAAAAAAATTACGCCGCGTTTGTTTCACAGCCTGCTTCTGATAAGGCTTCTTGCCGATAATCAATTTTACCCCATATGTGGGATGTTTCCACTTACCCCATTCAACCGGCGATCCGATGCAACCTCAAAATAGTTCGTGCCGTGGCACCTCCAGGATGGGACCTTCCAGTTATCAAATGTTTCGGTCACCGGATCATGCGCTTCGCAGCAACTTGTTCACGTCCTGCGTGCAGTTCTTTGAAATAGTACCGCTAAATCAATGGCTTGATAAATATGTTGATTATAACATGACGGTT
>CAYULE010000074.1:0-10516 GCA_964445385.1 uncultured Smithella sp. | reverse complement strand
TTGAACCTTGAACCTTGAACCTTGAACCTTTTACGCCGCCTGAATGGCGATTTTTTTCGGTTTCACTTTTTCTGCTTTCGGCAGCTCCAGCCGCAAAACGCCGTTTTTAACGGTAGCCACAATTTTATCGCGGTCTATTTCATCTGACAGCGTAAAGACTCTTTCATAATCTCCAATTTCATATTCGGAATACATCATGGTTGCATCCTTGATCCAACCGCTTTCCACACGTCCGGTGATCGTCAAAACATTCTTTTCCAGTTCAATATCAATGGTTTTATCGTCAACACCCGGCATATCGGCGACTAAAAACAAAGATTCCTTGTTTTCAAAAATATCGACGCGCGGCATAAACGTCTTGACGTTGCGGATGCGCTCCGTGGCTGACACGTTTTCCGTTTTCTGCATATCTTTTTCCACCATGGAATTAAACCTCCTTTCCATTTAATTGATCTTAATCTTCTTGGGTAAATCTTCTTTGATTCTGGGCAGCGTAATCATCAGTATTCCTTTTTCATACTTAGCTTCTACCGCCTGGGCGTTGACCTGAAACGGCAGTTGAATGTTACGCTTAAAATTCCCAATTCCTCTTTCCTGCCGCAGATAAGTTTCGTCTCCGGTGAAAGTTTCCTGTACTGCGGCACCTGCAATGGTTACGGTATCTCCTGATACGGAAATATCCATTTTATCAGGCTCTATTCCCGGCAGCTCCGCCGTAACTATTGCGACATCATCCTTTTCCCAGATGTTGACGGCAGGATAATCCTGGGGTGACTTTTGTCCAACATTGGAAAAAAGCCGGTTCATTTCCCGCTGCAGGTGTAACATTTCCGGCATAACGTCGGAAAATTTCCTTACTCTCCATAAACTTGGGTTGAACATAAACTTTCCTCCTTTCAAAATAATATTTTTTGTAAGCCATTGCTATTATTGATTATTTCATCTTACAACCAAAATATATCAATGAATATTTTGTTGTCAAGGGGTGCGACTGCTATGTTTGGGTTCTTCCTGCTGATGTTTTTAATCAGGGTGAAAATCGGTGTAAAATTGACCTGTCACCCTTGACACTCCATAGACCCGTTCTTATATTAGGCGCGCCTTAAACAGTGGTTTTTAAAAGGAACTAAGGACAAACAATCATGAAAGATCATGTTGTCAAATTATTCAAGGAGAGCTGCCAGGTTAAAGAGGCTTTCGTTAATGACAATCTTGGCAAACTGGTAAATGTGATTGAAGTTCTGACGGCGGCACTTAAAGCCGGCAATAAAATCATGATTTTCGGCAATGGCGGTTCCGCCGCCGACGCGCAACATATTGCCGCGGAATTTGTCAACCGTTTTATCATCGAAAGGCCACCGCTTCCGGCAATCGCATTGACAACGGATACTTCCGTTATTACCTCAATAGGTAACGATTACGATTTCTCGGAGATATTTGCCAAGCAGATCCGGGCGCTGGGACAGCAGGGCGATGTGGCCTGGGGGATCAGCACCAGCGGTAACTCACCGAATGTGCTCAAAGGTCTCGAATTGGCCAAGAAGATGGGATTGATCACATTGGCTTTTACCGGCAAGGATGGAGGCGCTATTGCCCAAATGGCTGATTTATCGCTGAATGTGTCGTCCAACAGTACGGCGCGTATTCAGGAAACGCATATTACTGCCGGTCATGCGATTTGTGAATTGGTGGATATCAAGTTATTTCAGAAACCGGATTTAAAATAAAAAAGTGGCGGGGTTTTAGTGAAAACAAGAAAAGATCATTCTGACAAAAAAATAAAGGTGGAGACTGAAGAAACGGCTGCCATTGAGAACGAAGCGGCTGCTGATGAAAGTCAGGCATTGAGGGAAGCATTAGAGGCGAAAGAAAAAGAAGCCAAAGAGAATTACGACCGCTACCTGAGAGCCGTGGCGGAATTGGATAATTACAGAAAACGGGCGGCGCGCGATAAAGCCGATATTATTAAATACGGAAAAGAGGATCTGATTAAAGATATTTTGCCTTTCCTGGATAGTTTGGATCGCGCACTCGAACATTCGGATAAATCGGACGCGCAGACCTTTAAATCCGGGATTGCGTTAATTCAGGATCAGTTGCTCGGATGCCTGAAAAAGCACGGTGTGGAAAGAATCGAAAGCGCAGGGGTAACTTTTGATCCTAACTTTCACGAGGCTCTGATGCAGATGGACAGCGTGGATCATCAGGACAATCAGATCGTCAGTGAAATGGAAAAAGGTTATTTGCTCAATGGCAGATTGATTCGGCCTTCGAGAGTCTGTGTCTGCAAAAAGACTAATGAAAATAATGACTGTGAAATAAATGAGACAAAGGGAGAATAAGGAGGAAGAAAGATGGGAAAGATTATCGGAATAGATTTAGGAACAACCAATTCGTGCGTGGCGATTATGGAAGGAGGCGACCCGGTTGTTATCGCCAATCAGGAAGGGAACCGTACCACGCCGTCCATTGTCGCGATTACGGAAAGTGGTGAGCGTCTGGTTGGACAGGTCGCCAAGAGACAGGCGATTACCAATTCAGAAAATACCGTTTACGCCGTCAAAAGAATGATCGGCAGAAAATACAGTTCCAAGGAAATTCAATATGACGTGAAGATATCAGCTTACAGGATCACGGAAGCGCCCAATGGCGACGCGCAGGTGACTGTGCGGGGCAAGAATTATTCTCCTGCGGAAATTTCCGCGATGATTCTGACAAAGATGAAACAGACCGCGGAAGACTATCTTGGAGAAAAGGTCACGGATGCTGTTATTACCGTACCGGCTTATTTTAACGACTCGCAGCGTCAGGCGACCAAAGACGCGGGAAAAATTGCCGGCCTGAATGTTTTGCGTATTATCAATGAACCGACCGCTGCCGCGTTGGCTTATGGTCTGGATAAAAAGAAAGATGAAAAAATCGCTGTTTTCGATTTGGGCGGAGGAACTTTTGATATTTCAATTCTGGAGCTGGGCGAGGGCGTTTTCGAAGTGAAATCGACCAACGGTGATACGCATCTGGGCGGTGAAGACTTCGATCAGCGTGTTATGGATTATCTGGCCGCCGAATTCAAGAAAGATCAGGGTATTGATCTGCGCAGTGACAAAATGGCGTTACAACGCCTGAAAGAAGCGGCGGAAAAAGCGAAGATGGAACTTTCCACAACGATGGAAACAGACATCAATCTGCCGTTTATTACGGCCGACGCATCGGGTCCCAAGCACATGAACATTAAACTTACGCGCGCGAAGCTCGAATCGCTGGTGGAAGAATTGATTGACAAAGTTGTTGGTCCCTGTCAGACGGCACTGAAGGATGCCAATCTTTCACCCAAGGATGTTGACGAAGTCATCCTGGTTGGCGGAATGACCCGTATGCCGCGTGTCCAGCAGAAAGTAAAAGAAATTTTCGGTAAGGAACCGAACCGGGGCGTCAACCCGGATGAGGTTGTGGCTGTTGGCGCGTCAATTCAGGGCGGTGTTCTGGCGGGCGACGTTAAAGACGTATTGCTTCTGGATGTAACGCCGCTTTCGCTGGGTATTGAAACCCTGGGTGGCGTGATGACCAGACTCATCGAGAAGAACACAACCATTCCCAGCAAGAAAAGTCAGATCTTCTCGACGGCGGCTGACAATCAACCCGCGGTGAGCATTCATGTTCTACAGGGCGAACGTCAGATGGCCGGAGACAACCGGACGCTGGGACGTTTTGAACTGGTGGGCATTCCACCGGCGCCGCGAGGCATTCCGCAGATCGAAGTAACGTTTGATATCGATGCCAATGGTATTGTCCATGTCAACGCCAAAGACCTGGGTACCGGTAAAGAGCAGAGCATCAAGATTACCGCCTCCAGCGGTTTGAGTGAGGCGGAAATTGAAAAACTGGTTCGTGATGCGGAACAGCATGCCGAAGAAGATAAACGCCGCAAAGAATTGATTGAAGCCAGAAACCAAGCCGATTCTCTGGTGTATTCCGTCGAGAAAAACGTCAAGGAATTTGGCGATAAGGTGGATGCGGCGGAAAAAACAAAAATCGAGGAAGCTATTGCCAAAGTGAAAAAAGCGTTGGAAGGCGACGATCTGGAAGCAATCAAGAAATCTCAGGAAGAGCTGATGAATGTGTCGCATAAACTGGCGGAAGCGATGTATGCCAAGACAGCCGGAGGTCCCGGCGGTCCGGATGCGGCAGGTGGAGCGGGAGCCTCGGGTGCAGATCAGGGATCAGCTAAAAAAGATGACGATGTTGTGGATGCGGATTTTGAAGAAGTGAAAAAATAAATCATTGATACAGCAGGCCCGAAACCGTGCAATGCGGTTTCGGGCTTTTTTATATCGACCTCAAATAAAAAATTATAAACTACTCAGTATCTCTAAGTTATTATGAAAAATGACAATTTTATCAAAGAGGTTTTGATCGCAACCTGGCTTATTCTGTTATCGGGAACTGTATTATGTTTTAACGATGCCTTTGCCAGAAGGCCGGCTGTTTCCGGTCACGTGTCCTGCGCTGTGACACCGCTAATGAATAAAGAATATTTTCCTGCTCTGCTGAAGGCAGTCGATGCTGCAAAAAAAGAAATTTTTATTGCAATTTTTTCCTTTAAGACCAGCGGGCATTCCAACAGTTATCCCGATCAGCTGCTGGACCATCTGGCACGCGCCGCCGAAAGGGGGGTTCAGGTGAAAGTCATTTTGGAAGACTCGGGGGATCGGCACGACAACTTGTCGAGGCAAAATTTCAAAACAAAAACCCTGCTGGAAAAAAAAGGCGTGAAGGTTTATATGGATTTACCGGACAAGACAACACATACAAAACTGGTTGTTGTGGATCAGCGCCTTGTATTTATCGGGAGCCATAATTTTACAACCTCGGCGTTTAAACACAATAATGAGGTATCTGTGTTGATCGAAAAGCCCGACTTGGCGCAAAAAGTTAGAAATTATATGTTGACCATTATCAAGGAGGCAAAGTGAAAAATTATCGCCTTTTAGCCGTAATATCTATTTTATTCCTGGCTTTCTTTGTAGCAGGTTGTGCAAGGCATATTTTGGTTGCCCCTAAAAAAAGTGCCACACCGGCAGTTAAAGCAATTGATAAATCTGTTAAGCATCAGAAAGTTGTGCCATCGAAGGCTACACCGGCAGAAGTCAAACCTCCTGAAATCATACCACCAAAAGTAAAACCGCCGGATGTTTTGCCAACACCCGGTCCGGTCAACCGTGATATAGTCGGATGTGTTTTCCCTCTTACCGGCCGTTTTGCCAGTGAGGGCAGTAAGGCGCTTGACGCGGTTTTATTGTCGTCGAAGCTGTTCAACAAGCGTTCGCCCTCACCATGGAAAATTGCTGTTGCCGATTCCGGTGGTTCCCCGGAGAAAGTAAAAGAAGCTGTTGCTTATTTGGCGGACGAGGTGAAAGTGATGGCGATTATTGCCATGACCGGCACTGCCGAAGCAACCGATGCGGCACGCGAAGCTCAGATGCGACAAGTACCGCTGATTCTGATTGCATCCAAAGAGGGTGTTACGAATGTTGGAGAGTATGTGTTTCAACATTTCCTGACACCGTCTCAGCAAATAGAGACCTTAGTGAAATACGCCCAGAGTGCATTAAATATAGCAATTTTCTCTGTTCTTTATCCGCAGGATGATTACGGAGAAGAAATGGTTCATCTTTTCCGTAAAGAAGCTCAGAAAATTGGCGGCAAAGTGAAAAAAGCCATTCCTTACCATAAGACGCAAGTGGATTTTGGTGAACAGATCAACAATCTTGCAGAGAACAAGATTGGGACAATCGGGAAAGTTTATACCACGAATGAGGAAGCCCGTAACAGATTGCCTGTAGACTTTGAAGCCATTTTTATTCCCGATTCCGCCCTGCGGGTGAAGATGATCACGTCGCAACTTTCTTATCATGATATCAAGGTGAAGCTTTTAGGGACAAGTCTGTGGCATTCACCTGATTTGATGAAGAAAGGCGCGAAGTATCTGGAAAGCGCTGTATTCGTGGATAGTTTTTTTATAAACGGCTTTCTGCCCCAGACCAATGATTTTGTGGACATCTATTACTCGGCCTACAGGCGTGAACCTGGCAATATTGAAGCCTTGTCCTATGATACGACGGAAATCGTGCTGGGTATTCTGGAAGACCGGAGAATTAAAACTCGCGCTGAATTTATGGGAGCCCTGCTGGCCGTGCAGAGTTTCCGGGGGGCGACAGGCAGCATTACTTTTGGCGGTAATCGCGTGGCTCAAAAAGAAGCATTTATTTTGCAGGTTCAAAACGGCAAATTGGTGCAGGTGAGATAAAAATGCAGGGAACGGGCACGTGACCTTCAGGTTATTGAAACCGTTTCCTGCAGGCGATAGGCAATAGGTAGAAGATGAGAATTTTATTAACAAATGACGATGGAATTTATGCGCGGGGCCTTAGCGCTCTTTATCACGAGTTGTCCAAAGACAATGACTGCCTGATTGTTGCTCCGGAAATTGAGCAGAGTGCCGTGGGGCATGCGATTACTCTGTTTCGTCCGCTGATGGTGCGAAGCGCAACGAAAGGCGGCAACTTTCTGGGCTATGCGGTTTGCGGCACACCTGCAGATTGCGTAAAGATCGGCATCAAGGAACTGGCCGGACAAATGCCGGATCTGGTGATTTCCGGAATTAATCGAGGCGCCAATTGCGGGAATAATGTGATTTACTCAGGAACAGTTTCGGCCGCCACGGAAGCGGCGATGATGGGTGTTACCTCTATGGCCGTATCTCTCGACACCCATCAGGAGGCAGATTTTACTTTTGCCGCCCGGTTTGCAGGCCAGATGGCTAGGTTAATTGAAAAAACCCGATCGTTGCATGGCAGCGCCTTTAACGTGAACATCCCTTGCCTGCCGCAAGAAAAAATAAAAGGAGTTTCCGTAGTGAAACAAGGCAAAGGCAATGTGCTTGAGACGTTTGAAAAGCGCACCGATCCACGTGACAATATATATTACTGGATTTCCGGTGAATTGCTGAGCGCTAACAAAGATTTACAAACAGACATCGGTGCTTTGTCGGAAGGCTATATCACCATCACGCCGATTCAATATGATCTGACCAAGTACGCGTTGCTGGATGATCTTCAGAAAATAATCCATGGTAATGATTTCTAAAGCATAAAAGCGTCAGCGTATGAGTAGCACAGGGATGGGGCTTTTGTGGATAATATGGGCAGTTGTACTGCCTAAAAGCCATTCGCGAAGGCGGTTGTGCCCATAAGCACCCATGACCATCAATTCAACCGATCCCTCGCGTATAAATTTGAGGATTTCATCTGATTCACGGCCGGCGGAAATGATTACTTCGCAATCCGCCAACCCTTGTTGAGTCATTTCTTCAACCTGAGCGGATAAGTTTGCCGCTTTGGCTCCATCCGCATTGATGATCAGAACGGTGATCGGCCATTTGGCTTTTTCAGAAATGTCCAGGGATAGCTCTAATGCTTTTCTGGCGGGGGCGCTTCCGTCGTAGGCCAGACCCATGCTTTCAATCTCGCGGAAGCCTTCTGGAATGACCATAACGGGTTTTCCTGAACGGCGAATCACAACTTCGGCGACCGAACCGATCAATCCGCCATCCTTTAAATGAAAGTGCTCCCCTTTTTTGGCCATCAATATTAAATCAGCGCTCTCGGCTTCTTCAATGATGGTGTCGCTGATTTTACCGATGTTTTTTTTCGTTTCACAGGCGATACCCGCCGACCGGCAGCGATCCTCGAAATTCTTCAAGACAGCGCCGGCCTTTTCTTTTAACGATGTTTCGACGGCATCGAAATAACCGTCATAGGGCGGCATGCCGATTGTGGCGGAAATATCCGTCATCATAGGCCCCTGAATTAAAAACATATCGATCACATGCAGCCCTTTAAGGGCTGCTTCGAGTTTTGGCGCGATATAGATTCCGTAATCGACAGTCGTTGCGCTGTTAGCTGATCCGTCCACAGGAATGAGTATCGTCTTGATCATGATGTCTATCTCCCCGTATTCAGATGGTGATTATTTTTTCTTTTTATCAAAGTGACTCAGGTCATGCAGCAAGTTGGCAACATCTTTTTCGTCCCAGGTGCGCGCTGAACTGTCGTCATCGCCTGTGTCCTCATCGATATGATCGCCATTTTCGTTAAAGACTAGAAACTTGCCGATCAGATTTCCGTTTTTATATGTTGCTTGCTCTCTGATCTGTCCGTTTTTGAAATAGGTGATATAGCCGCCTTCGCGCTTATCGTTTTTAAAAAGCCCTTTTTCCTTTATTTGCCCGCTTTTATAATAGCAGACATATTCCCCTTCAAATTTTCCGCCCAAAAAATTTTCAACTTCGCGCAATTCACCGGTTTTGAAATAGCGACGGTAAGGACCGTGAAGTTTCCCGTCTTGATAATATTCTTCTTCCCGGGTATGGCCGTTTTCATAGTAGGAAATATAAAGACCGTCCATTTTATTATTGATGAAATTTACTTTTTCCCGGACCTGTCCGTTGGAATAGTAGCTGATGGCGAAGCCGTTTCTTTTGCCATTGCTGAAATGAAGTTGCGCCATGATTTGGCCGCTGGGGAAATAAGCCGTGTATTCACCATCGATCTTCCCTTGCTGGAGAAATTTTTTTTCTTTTGGTGCTCCGTTTGGATAATGAATGATTATTTCCTGTGTCATAAGAGTATTGCTCACGTGAGAATTGAGTTGACGACCTCCGGTAATTCAGAACCGGAAACCTCGCGCAATCATGGTATCCAACTGTACGCTTTCGAATTTATATGAAACATGCCATCTGTTAATTATTCCGCCAGTTTTATTCTTTGGAATGAACCAGATGACTATTTTTGTAAACAATCCTTCAGGATAATGCAACTAAAAACAGTCAATATCCAACAAATTTTGTTTTACTTTTTGTGAAAAGCCTATTAGGGTTTGACATCCGGACTGTTTGTTCCATATAATAAAATTATACTTTGCAATAAAGAGCGGATAGAAATGATCGTTTCTAATTTAGATACAACAAGAGTAGCCATTATCGGGCCGGGTCGTCTGGGCACCTCGTTTGCTTATAAGCTCGGACGCGACAACAAGCGCGTCGCCATTTATTACCATAACTCGGATGTCTGTAAGGCCATCAACCGGGATCACTTGAATCCCATTCATTTAACCGAGGACTTAGCCAATCGGTTAGGCGGTATGGATCATGTGCCCCGTCTGTCGCCGAAAGTATACGCGACCAATGATTTGGAGCACGTTGTCGAGAATAACGATTTTATTTTTTTATCTGTCACGATGACGCGTTTGCCGGAATTGCTCAATTATCTCAAACCGATGATTGATAGAAAAGCAGGTGACACCTGTCTCATTTCGCCCATCAAAGGGCTGATTTCCGATGAAATATCAACCGAGTTGATTACACCGTCGCAGCTCATTCATAATCATTTCTATAATCTGGAAGATAAGTGTCAGGTCGCATGCATCGGCGGACCATTTTTTGATGTGGACATCGCACTGGGCAAACCGGTTTGCCTGACTGTTGCGGGGAATCGGCGTACCGCCAATATTATCAGGGATCACTTGCTGATGTTTAATCGTAAGGAGCTTAATGCTTATTATAATTATGATAAGATCGGCGTGGAGGCCTGCGGAGCGTTAAAAAATATCGTGGCCAACATCAAAGGTTTGACGGATTCACTGGATTTGGGCGATTCGATACCCGGCACCATCTTTGCCCGTTCCGGTGTTGAAATCCGCTCACTGACCCGCCTTTTGGGCGGCAGTTTTCAGGCGTTTCACTCTCAGGCCGGTGTTGGCGATATGTATGTTACCGTTTCTTCCCTGGCCAGTAAAAATTACCGTTATGGGAAATATTTCTATGAACTTTACACCGGCAATCCCATTGAAACGAATTTAAAAGTACTCGGGAGAATCGATGGTACGCCCGAAGGCCCCAACACAATTCGCAATGTTTATAAATATCTGGAAAAGAAAAATATGTACAGCCCGCTTTTTTCCTGCGCTTATAATATCTTTAATAAAGGTGGCAACAAAAACGCGATTAAAGACATGATCATTCACGCCTGCCAGTTTGATAAAAGAAAAAATGAATACATCGGACCGTTTTCCCGATTGATGTATCGGATATTTCCCGATTACTGGTACCGGCGCGACAAAGAACTGTTTGACTGATATTGTTTCAGCGTTGTGTTTTTTAATCACTCCACCCGTTCTTGATAAAACTTGTGAATTGTATGTCTGAGAGCAAGGCAAAAGCGCTATACCGTCACTTGAATAAGAAACTGTCTGGTCGTAAAAAAAATAAAAACCCGAGCGGAGACTATCCTCACGACACTCCGCCAATCAATAGGGTGGAAATTATGTGGAAACAGAAAATTGTATCCCCCGAGGAAGTGTTGGCTAAAGTAGATCCGGGCACGAGTATTTTCCTGGGGACGGGGATGGCCGAACCGCGGACACTGGTCAAGCACCTGATGGAATCCAATCAATTTAA
>CAYULE010000073.1:0-10578 GCA_964445385.1 uncultured Smithella sp. | reverse complement strand
CCATAGCCGATCCGTGATACACACTATTGAGCGTGCTCATCACGCAACCGAAGCAGTGAAAGACAGGCACCTGAATCAGCAGACTGTCCTTTTCGCTCATCCCCATGACATCACCGACCATCCGGGCATTGTTGACAATGTTGTGATGCGTCAGCATGACGCCTTTAGGGAAACCGGTTGTCCCGGAGGTGTATTGCATATTGATGACGTCATTGTCGGACAGAGAGTTCATGCGTTCATCCAGCGCCGCGTCTGAAACGCTCTCTCCCATTTTAATCAGATCGGAAAATTTGAACATGCCGGGTGTTTTTTCTTTTGCCCCGATATAAACAATGTTTTTCAATAGAGGCAGTTTGGAGGAAGTAAGTTTTCCCGGTTGATGATCGTCGAGCTCCGGCAGAATGCGACGGACCGTGTCATAGAAACTGGTGTCGCGATACGCGTCGATGAGAAACAGGGTGGTGGAATCGGATTGCTTGAGAATGTACTCCAGCTCGTGTGACTGGTAATTGGTGTTGATGGTGACCAGGACACCACCGACCATTCCCAGCGCGAACTGCAGGTAAACCCATTCCGGGACATTGGTCGTCCAGACGGAAACGTGATCGCCGCGCTTGACGCCAAGCGCCATCAGGCCTCTGGCCGTCTTGCGGCATTGCTGATATAAACCGGCATAGTTGAGACGGATTTGAAATTCAGGAGATATGAGCGCGGGATGATCGGGAAAGCGGTCAGCCGTTTCTTTAATCACATCGCCCATTGTTTTGTTCACAAAACCTGACATGGAAAGCACCTCGCCAAAAATTGTATTTTAAACATTAAACTCTTCGTTGAGCATCGTTTGGTTTCAGTTTAATGGTTAATTCCAATTAAATGCATTTATAAAACCACTTAACGTAAACTGGATTGAGTATAGCTGATTTTTATGCTCTGTCAATGAATTTATTTCGGGATTTTGCAAAAGAAGAGTTTTGCGGTTGCCTGCTTCTTAGTCGTTATCGTCAAACCAGGACACATGACATGGTCGTGGCCATCAAGGCACGGGGGGTAAGATATGCACCCTGCCGGCATTCACGCGGGACGAGTACCTGAACAAGCTGCCCATTTTGAATATCCCGTCCCAGCGTGAGAATATCTGATGTGCCGCCAGGATAAAGTACAAAGAAGGTTTACCGGCGATTCGAGATAAAAGTGAAAAAGTTTATCGGCCGGCAACCGGTACATCCGCGGGCCGTTTTCGGATGCAAGCAGGTAGTCCATGGCCGAGTCCAGATGACGCGGTCTGTCTTAGCGCTTCGGGGGTGACATGGTTGATAGACTGTCCGATGAACGGTAGGACGATTTGAAAAATCCGCCATCTTCCGGTAGAGGTTGTCGTCCGAAAAGATCAATGATTTCCTACGTTGTCTTATCCTTATCGCTCAGGAAAATCTTTTCCACGCGCCGGAAGTCGGTTTTGCCGGTGGCGGTTCGAATGATGGAAGAAACAATTTTGATGCGGCGGGGCATGGCGTAAGGTTCGAGTTTTTCCAGGATCATTTTTTTAAGCTGTATTTCGGTGAGTTCGCAGGCAACCAGCGCGGCAATTACGCTTTCGCGGCCTTTTTCAGCGGGGAGCGCAATGACGACCACGTCACGCACCGTCGGCAGCGCCTGAATTTTGTTCTGGACATCCAGCAGATCGACACGTTTGCCGGCCACCTTGACGATGCCGTCGGCGCGTCCCAGCAGAATAAAACGGTCATTTTTATCCGGCTGGACTTCATCGCCGGTTACGCAAAAACCGTCGGCGTCTTTTTGCATTTCGCAGGAGACAAAATCGGAACGTACGGCCAGCCGCTTGCCGGACAAACGCCAGGATACGACGTCGGCGGGCTTCCAGCTGTCCATGTTTTCGCTGATGCTGCGCGAGGCGACGCCGCCCGTTTCTGTGGAGCCATAGATTTCATTAATGCCCAGGCCGGTTTTTTTCAGAAAATGCGTCGCGTCGGAACGGTTTAAAACGCCGGAGGAAGAAAAAGCGATTTTGAGCGACGGCATGGACAGGTTATCGACTTTTAACGACCGGTAGTGAATCGGAACACTGACCAGTACGGTGGCCTTGTGCCGGTTGATGGTAGAGATAATTTCCTGCGGGAAGGTGTAGATATCCGGCATGACCCTGGCGTGAGCCAGAAAAGGCGTTAAAATGGAAAACAGCATGCCATAGATGTGATAAGGCGGAACGGTAGAGATGAACAGGTCTTTACTCGTCAGGTTGAATTTATCACGCAGATAAAAAGCTTCGGCAAGCAGGTTGCGTGGAGATTTGGACCAGACTCTGGGTTTGCCGGTCGAGCCCCCGGTAAACAGTTTTAAAAAGGGCTCGTCAGGATTACGCATTTTTTCAGGATTCAAATCGTCGGGGTTTCCGGCGACGGGCGTGATAATTTCCACACCGGGCATTTCTTCGGGATGATCGGCGATGGCGGTGTTGAAACCGACTGCATCATACATTTCCATCAAAGCGTTGGTCGAAAAGGAATGAGGCAGAATCAGCTTGCAGGCGCCGGAAAGCGAGGCCAGAACGGAAGCGGCGATGACCGCCTTGTTTTCCGTGCACAGACAGACGCACTTTTCCGGGCCGCGCCGGGTTAATGTTTTTCTGATACCGGCGGCCAGTTCAAAAATTTCGCCGTAGGTATGCCCGGAATAAGTGAACTCTTTCTGGTGAAGTGTTTTCGACCCAACCAGAATTTTTTTATAGGCTGTGATAAAATGATCTTTTTCTTCTATGGCCATATCGATTTATAATTTAAACACTTTTTTTTGTTTATTTATAAGAAATAAAGAAAAAAATCAATGCGGGTTTTGCACGGAAAATCCAAAACCGTATCCCGGGTCGTTTAATCCCGCTGTTGCGCGACAGCGTCAATTCTCCGTAGCATGCTGCGAGGTGGTTGAGTGCCGGAGTCGTCAGAATGTTTTTTGTTGACTTCTGAGTCATTTTCTCATTAATTTATAATAAAAAGAGGGTACAAGCCTGATGATCGATATCGAATCGATGATTCCGCATCGTGAACCAATCAAAATCATGACGGATGTCATAGAAATGCATGAGAATGCCGGCATTGCCGCCGCAGTGGTCAATGAAAGATGGCCTTTGTGCGACGGCAAGGCGGTCCGTTCCCTTGTTTTAATTGAAGCCGTTGCCCAGACCGCAGCCCTCGTGGAAGGTTACAAGCGAAAGCAAGAAGGCAAAGATGGCACAAAAGGATGGCTGGTCGGTATCAAATCCGCTGAATTTAAAAAGGAATTCATCCCGGTGGGCACGCACATTACGGTATCGATCAGAAGTTTATATGCGTTTGATAAATACGGTGTGGTTGAAGGCATTGTAAAATCGGGCGACGATATTCTGCTTACAGCAATACTTCAGGCCCTGCGCCTGAATGATGATATATCATAAAAAATAGGGAGATTGTTAAGATGACGGATGAAAAAAAGATAGCCATTGTAACGGGGGCCAGCCGGGGAATCGGACGTGCAACAGCTGTGGAACTGGCAAAAACCGGTTACTATGTAGTGATTAATTATAACGCCAGTGAGGCGGCGGCGACTGAAACGCTGTCACAGGTTCAGGCCGCGGGGTCGGCGGGTGAAGTCTGTAAATTCGACGTGGCCAATGCGGAAGAAGTGAAAGAAGCGCTCGCGAAGATCGTTGAGGAGCATAAAAGAATTGATATTCTGGTTAATAACGCCGGCGTCACCGCCGATGGTCTGTTTATGATGATGGGGGAAGAGGAATGGCATAAAGTGATTAATACGACACTCAACGGGTTTTATAATGTCACCAAACCCGTTTTGCGCGAAATGGTCAGGAAGAAACGCGGTTCCATTGTGTCTGTTTCATCCATCTCGGCCATGAGTCCCAGTCGGGGACAGGCCAACTACGCGGCGGCCAAAGCCGGAATCAACGCCGCCTCGAGTTCACTGGCCAAGGAAGTGGCGCGTTTCGGGATTCGCGTCAATGTCGTCGCGCCGGGCCCCGTCGATACGGATATGCTGGCCGGTATGCCGATGGATGCCAGTATGATTAAAGCCGTTATTCCGATGGCGCGACTGGGGAAACCCGAAGAAATTGCCCGTGTGATTCGTTTCCTGTGCTCGGAAGATGCTTCCTTTATCACAGGGCAGGTCATTGCCGTTAACGGGGGCATGGTCTAATCATGATGCGGTTTACTTCTATAAAAATAGTATGGACGGGTTTACTGCTTTTGCTGATGCTTTTGCCCGCAAGTGTGTGGGCGGACAGCTTCGCGGAACTGCGTAAACATTCGGCGCGTATTCAGACTATTTCCGCCGATTTTGTGCAAAAGAAATCCATGAAGATTTTATCCAAACCGATGGTTTCGGAAGGGAAGTTTTATTATGCCGCACCGTCTTCCATCCGTTGGGAATATAGCAAACCTTTAAAGAGTGTGGTCATTTCCGGCAGCGGGAAGACAAAACGCTATATGGCCTCCGGTGGTAAGATGGTTGAAGATAAAACCGGCGGCGCGCAGGGAATGAAAATTGTGCTGGATGAAGTTGCCGGCTGGATGAGCGGCAGATTTGATTCCAATCCCTCCTTTGCGGCTACGCTCAAGGAAGGGGCAAACACGCAGATTACCCTGACTCCGGTGGGCAAGAACATGACCGGCATGATCGCAAAAATTGAGATTACGGTTTCCCGCAAAGATGGAGCGGTTAAATCCGTACGGATTGTGGAAAGCGCCACCGCCGAAACCTTGATTGACTTTACGCATGTCGTCATTAATAAAGCCATTGATCCTTCCTTGTTTCAGGCTGTTCAATGAAAGGTCTTGTTTTACTGATAGGCTCCTTTCTGCTGGTATCCTGTGCGGCATTGCCGGCCATCCATCCACCCCCATCCGTTTCTTCCGGGAAAACGATTGCGTGTCCGTCACCCTTTCTTCCTGAAAAAACCCGTCTCATTCACGCGATTGAAGTGCGCGCAGCCGGAAAAATACAGACGGTTATGATCGGCGTCACGCTGCTGGATCCTGCCACGCGGACAATTTCCTGCGCCCTGATGAGCCCGGAAGGCATGGCCCTTTTTGAAGCCACCGCGGGACCGGGTGGGCTGAAAATCGGCCGGGCGCTGCCGCCCCTTGATTCGGCGGACTTTGCCCGTAACATGATGGAGGATATTGAACTAATTTTTCTCGCTCCACCCGAATCGTTGGCGCAGAAGGGCGTTTTCGCTTCAGGTGAGACGGTGTGCCGACGGCATAAAGAGTCGGGCGGCTGGATCGATGTTCTGGAAGGGCCTCACCGGCGAATCCAAATCCGCCGCTACTCGGAAAGCGGCAGTTTGCAACGCCGTGTCATTCTGGATGGAAAGTCAGCCAACGCGTATTCCGCAATCGAGCTTCAGTCGACAACTTACACGCTGATGATGACGTTGATCGAATCCGAGACAATCAAAGACGAACCGCGGATGCCCGCAAAAGGCGGAGAAACCCGTCCATGAGAAGTCCTGTTGAAGGTAAAAATATTATTGTTATCGGCGCGGGTGTAGGCGGCCTTTCTGCCGGTATTCTGCTTTCGCTGCTGGATTATCATGTCACGATTGTGGATAAAAACCGGGAGCCGGGCGGTCTGATGCGTTCCTATACGCGCCGTGGGATCGATTGCCCCGTGGGTGTGCATTATGTCGGCGCGCTGGGGGCTAATGAACCGCTGGGTAAAATGTTTGGCGTTCTGGGCATTCCCGTGGAGAATCTGTTTTACCGGATGGGAAGTAAAGGGATAATCGATCGCTACATTTTTGATGATTTTGTTTTCGATTTGCCGGTCGGCATTGACGCGTATGAAATAAGTTTGCGGAAAGCGTGTCCGTCAGACAGCGAAGCGCTGGATGTCGTGATGAAAAATATTCGCCAGATTGCCGGCCAGATGATGGAATCGTCATTTTTTTTCAATTCGGTAGATCCCTTTCAGAATATGGAACACTTCCGGCCGATGGGGGAATTGCTCAATGAACTCAAGGTATCCCCCCGGTTGCGCGCCATACTGGCGGTTCCCTGCCAGCTTATCGGTGTCGAACTGAATGACTGTCCGGCGATCTTTCATCACATGGTGGTGGCCGGTTATTTACTTTCTTCGTGGCGTTTAAAGGAGGGCGGAGCCAAAATGGCGGATGTCTTTGCCGCCCGTTTTACCCAACTGGGTGGAAATCTGATGCTTAATCAGTCCGTGCGGAAAATTAATCTCGACGGCGGCAAAGTGGCCGGGGTCAGTTTGGAAGATGGCGCAGACCTTCCCGCGGACGCGGTCGTGGCGGCGATCCATCCCAAAACGTTACTGGGCCTGTTGAATGAGAGCGCTTTGCGCGCGTCTTTGCGGGAGAGAATTTTGGCGCTTGAGGAAACGGAAGGTGTGATTGCCGTTCAGGCAAGTGTTGACGCAGAGGCTCACGCTGAAGTCGATTATAATATCTACCGGCTGCACCACGACGAAAGTGGTTATATTGAAGATGGTATTTTTTATCAGATGCGGCGCGGAAATGTTCCGGGGACCCGTCTGCTGTCCATCATTACCCGTTCGCTTTATCGCGATTGGAGCCCCTGGGAAAATACGTTGTCCGGACGGCGCGGAGCCGCCTACGGGGAAAAGAAAACGGCTATCGCCCGCGATCTGCTCGCGAAAGCCGAAGAACTGTTCGGGCCTCTGAAAAATATGCAGATTTTGGATGTTTTCACGCCTTTGACGCTGCGCGATTACATGAATGGTCCCGAAGGTTCCTGCTACGGGGTGTTACGATCTGCGCGTCAACTGTTGAAAATTGCCTCTATTATCAATCTGCCGATTGGCGGACTTTGTCTGGCCGGCCAAAACGCAATGGCGCCCGGGATCCTGGGCAGTATCCTCGGATCGTTCAACGCGGTCAGGCAACTCATCGGCAATCAGCGTTTTGCCGGGGAATTTTCGCGCCAACTCTAATGCTGGACGCCAACGCTGATTTATGCTAATTTCGCGGCGTTTTCTGATCAACACGAAAGTCATGGATACCCGGGCAGTCGATGGTAACAAAGATCGATGGCTGTTGATGAATATGTCAAGTTAAAGGAGTAAAAACAAATTCGATGACACGTCAGGATATTGAAAAAGAAGTCCGCCGTATATTTTTGAAGGAATTTGAAGTTGAAAATCCCGAACTGGACGTCAATCTGCGGGAAGCCTATGGTTTTGATAGCATTGATGCCATCGAACTGTTACTGGGAATTGAAAAGTATCTAGGTTCAGAATTAACGCAGGAAGAAAAGAAGAAGGCGATGGATATCCGCACGATGAATCAGATTATTGACTATATAGAAATGCTGGCCGAAAAGCGCAGGAATGTCACGGAGAAAAACTAAATGATGGAACGCAGAGTTGTGATCACCGCCTGTTCAGCGATCTCGCCTATCGGGCATGGCAAAGAGCAGATTGTTGAAAGCCTTTTAAAAGGTTTTTCCGGCGTCACAACGTTGCGCGAAGATGAACTGCTCAGCCGCTTTCTTCATTCCCGGGTTTTCGGCACGGTGAGCTACCCGATGGCGTATGAATTCAGCCGGCAACACCGCAAGACCATGGGGCCGGTTGCCTATTATGCCTGCCAGGTCGCCAAGGAAGTGCTGGCGCAGGCGGGGCTTCCCCCTGAATTTGTAACGGGAGGCCGGCTCGGCATCGCGTTTGGCTCCATTCACGGATCGCCCACCGTGCAGCGCGATATTTATAAGATTTTTTTCAATGCCAAAGATAACGCAACTTATCAGGGCATCGGCGCGGTCGATTATCTGAAATCCATGGTGCATACGACGGCCGTCAATATTTCCAAGATGTTCGGCATCACCGGGCGCATTATTGCGTCCGGAACCGCCTGCACGACGGCAAGCCAGTCCATCGGTTACGGCTATGAATCTGTGAAGTATGGCTTGCAGGATGCCATGCTTTGCGGCGGCGCGGATGAATATGATGCGATCACCGTCGCGGTATTTGATAATCTATTGGCTTGCTCCACCGCTTTCAACGACCATCCCGAACAAACGCCCCGTCCGTTTGATAAAGCACGCGACGGCCTGGTGGTTGCCGAAGGCGCGGGCGCGGTGATGCTGGAAGAATATGAATTCGCGAAAAAACGCGGCGCGACGATTCTGGCCGAAGTCATCGGTTTTGCCTGTAATTCCAACGGCGGCGATTTGATCCTGCCCAATCTCGACGGCATTACGAAAACCCTCCAGCTTGGTCTCGAAAACGCGGGGATTCATGCCGATGAAGTTGATCTGATCAGCGCTCACGCCACCGCCACCAAGATGGGCGACATTATTGAAGCGCAGGCCATCAACGCAGTTTTCGGAGCGAATCCCTTTGTGGTCGCGCTGAAGAGCTACATGGGACATACGATGGCAGCCTGCGGCGCCATTGAGACGATATTGATGCTTTACATGATGCAGGAAGGTTTTATCGCGCCGACGCTTAATCTCGAAGATATCGATGAACGCTGCGCGATGATTCATCACGTCCCAAAGCTCATCGAACAGCAGGTAACAACCGCCGCCATCCAGAATTTTGCGTTTGGCGGCGTCAACACCAGCCTGCTGATTCGGAAGTTGACCTGAAATCACAATGTCCATTCCTCAACCCCTTCAGCGCTTTATTGACTTTTTTCTCACCGTGCTCTTGTGGGGCTATTTTCTGTTTGGCTATCTGGTTTTACTGCCGGTTATCTTCCTGCCTTATTTATTTGTCCGCCGCAGCACCGCCGCCGCATTGCAGATATTAAATCACCTGCATCTGAAAACGTTTTTTATCCTGGCAAAGTGTTTTATACCGAATACCACCTATGAAATTGATCCGCAGGTGCGGAACCTGAGGTCGTCCGTGATTGTGTGCAATCATATATCGTATCTCGATCCGATATTGCTGGTGTCGCTTTTCCCAAGGCAGACGACTATCGTAAAAAATACTTTCTTCAGTGTGCCCATTTTCGGCTGGTTTTTAAGAAAAGCGGGATACGTGCCGTCTTCGCCTGCACAGATGTACGGGGCGGCCATGATTAACAATCTGGAAGACATCAAGGCGCATCTGGCGGCGGGCGGTAACCTGTTTGTGTTTCCCGAAGGCACTCGCAGCCGCAACGGCAAACTCGGACCCTTCAATAAGGGCGTGTTCAGTATCGCGCGTTACTGCAACACGGGGTTGAAGCTGGTTTTCATCCGGGATACCGACAAATTGTTCCGTCCCGGCACGTTTTCTTTTAACACGCACGAAAGACATGCCCTCTCGCTGGAACTGATCGCATCGCTTGCGCCGGATTATCAGGCCAATGATTTTTCGATCAATGGTGTGGCCGATCAGGCCAGGAAAATCTTTGAACGGAAAATCGCCGATGTCCAGGCAGGCAAAGGGAATCGGAATCACAAAACAGATAGTAAAAAGGATAATCAATAAGGAGGTTGGCTGATGGAATTACAAGAAGCCATTCAAAAGAGACGCAGTATTCGCAAGTTTACCGATGAATTTGTATCAGATGATGACTTGAGCAAGATCTTTGAGGCCGTGCGCTGGTCGCCGTCCTGGTCCAATACGCAGGTGTGGGAGTTTGTCGTGGTGCGGAATCGCGGAATCATGGAGAAAGTCGTGGCGAGCTATGTCGCGAAAAATCCCGCGACGAAATGTTCGCTTGCCGCCTCCGCCCTGATTGTTGTTTGCGCAAAAGCAGGTGTTTCCGGCTGTTATGGCGGGATGGACGTCACCAGGCATGCCAACTGGTATATGTTTGATCTGGGCATTGCCACGCAGACGCTCTGTTTAAAAGCCCACGAGATGGGGCTGGGCACTGTTGTGGTTGGTCTGATGGATCATGAGGCCTGCCGGAAAGTGATTGCCCTGCCGGACGGCTACGAAGTGGCCGCCGTTATTCCCATCGGTCGGCCGGCGGTCGAGCCGAAGGAAGGGCCGGCGCGCAAAGCGATATCCGAGATGGTGCATTTAGATATGTTCGGGAAGAAGATGTTTGAAAAAGAATAGGCTCAAGGAAAAAGGCGAAAGGCCCAAGGTTAAAGATATGAGAAACAGTCTATTTAGTCGGGCGCAAAGCGCCCGCACGTCTTATCCTTCAGCCTTGAACCTTGAACTTTGAACCTCAGACTGAGCGCATTGCGCTCAGTCTGAGAGTGCTTGCCGTATTTTTTGATCGAGATCATGAAGACGATAAGGTTTTTGCAGGAAGACCCGGACGCCTTTGTCCATAATGGCCTGTGCTTTACCGTTCAGGCTGTATCCGCTTGACAGCATTGCCCGTACCGAAGGATTAATGGTTTTAAGCTGGTCGAATGTATCACTCCCGCTCATTCCCGGCATGATCATGTCGATGATGACCAGATCGATATCCGCTTGTTTTTGCGTGTAAATCGCCAGGGCTTCCTCGCCGCTGCCGGCCGTAATGATCGTGTAACCCAGTTCTTCCAGCAGTCTTCCCGTTACATCGGTGATCACTTCTTCGTCATCCACCAGCAGAATGGTTTCACATCCGTGGGTCAGAGAGGTCTC
>CAYULE010000072.1:0-10734 GCA_964445385.1 uncultured Smithella sp. | reverse complement strand
GTTAAAACGGAACGGATATTTATCCGTTCAATACCGGCGCGGTCGATTTTCTCGGCCAGCGCTTCGTCAATGGCTTCATTGGCCTTTACAATCACTTCATCAGTAAAAGGATCCTTTATTTCTCTCAGAGCGACTCGTCCTAAAACACGCTCGCCGGCGGTTTCAATCATTTCACCGCCTTCCATCAGGGCAGACACATAAAGACCATCCACGGTTTCGCAGTCCTGTTCTGTTATAATACAATCCTGCGCGACATCTACCAATCTTCGTGTCAGATAACCGGAATTAGCTGTTTTCAGCGCTGTATCCGCCAAGCCCTTGCGGGCACCGTGAGTTGAAATAAAATATTGGAGTACCGTCAATCCTTCGCGGAAATTCGCCGTAATCGGTGTTTCAATAATTTCACCGGATGGTTTGGCCATCAGACCACGCATACCGGCTAATTGTCTGAGCTGTTGCCCCGAACCGCGGGCACCGGAGTCGGCCATCATGTATATCGGGTTGAAGCTTTCAATTCTGCGTTTCTTTCCATCATGACCGGTAACTTCTTCCGTGCTGATGCCTGTCAACATTTCCGAAGCAATTTTTTCGGTGGATTGCGCCCAGATATCAATAACTTTATTGTAACGTTCGCCATCCGTAATTAAACCGTCCATGTATTGTTTTTGAATTTTCAACACATCCTTATCGGCCTGCGCCACAATGTTTTTCTTGTTTTCGGGAATAATCATATTACCTACGGCAAACGACAAACCGGATATTGTGGCATATTTAAATCCCAAATCTTTCAGCCGGTCAGCCAGAAGAACCGTTGTTTTATCACTACAGAGACGATAGCAATGGTCAATGAGGTTGGCCAACTCTTTTTTGTTCATCAGCTTATTAATCGCATCAAAGCTGATATCCTCAGGAATAATTTCGTAAAGAATGACGCGTCCGGCTGTCGTTTCTTTCAGTTCCGAATCGATGCGTACTTTAATCCGCGCATGTAAATCAATGGCACCGGCATCGATAGCTGAACGAACCTCTTCAGGTCCGGAAAAGATCATCCCTTCTCCTTTGACATCCTTTTTGGCACGGGTCAGATAATAAATTCCCAATACGATATCCTGGCTGGGAATAATAATCGGTTTGCCGTTGGCCGGAGATAGAATGTTGTTCGTGGACATCATCAGCACGCGCGCTTCCGTTTGTGCTTCAACAGACAGAGGCACATGTACGGCCATCTGGTCACCGTCGAAGTCCGCGTTAAAAGCGGTACACACCAACGGATGCAGTCGAATCGCTTTTCCTTCAATCAACACCGGCTCAAAAGCCTGCATACCCAGACGGTGCAGCGTGGGGGCGCGGTTCAGGATAACCGGGTATTCACGAACAACTTCATCGACGGCATCCCATACTTCAGCCGTTTCCCTTTCGACCATTTTCTTGGCGCTCTTTACTGTCGTCACATAGCCTTTTTCCAATAGCCGATTATAGACGAAGGGTTTAAAAAGTTCGAGAGCCATCTTCTTAGGCAGACCACACTGATGCAGTCTTAAATCGGGACCAACGGTGATAACGGAACGGCCTGAATAGTCCACGCGTTTTCCCAACAGGTTCTGACGAAAACGTCCCTGCTTGCCTTTGAGCATATCCGACAGAGAACGCAATGGCCGCTTGTTCGTTCCTGTAATCGCACGGCCCCGGCGACCGTTGTCAAATAAAACGTCGACCGCTTCCTGTAGCATGCGCTTTTCATTTCGGATAATAATCTCCGGCGCGTTGAGCTCCTGCAGCCGCTTCAAACGATTATTTCTATTAATAACACGACGATACAAGTCGTTGAGATCGGATGTAGCAAATCGTCCGCCATCGAGAGGAACTAAGGGTCTAAGATCAGGCGGGATAACCGGCAGGACGGTTAAAATCATCCATTCCGGTTTGTTGCCGGACTTGCGTAACGCCTCAACCACCTTGAGTCTTTTGACAATTTTTTTCTTTTTCGTATCGGAAATTGATGTGACGACTTCCGCACGGAGTTCTTCGTAGAGCTTTTCAAGATCAATTTCTTCGAGCAGCTGCCGCACAGCCTCAGCGCCGATGCCCGAGACAAATCCGTTCTCTCCGTATTGTTCCTTCGCTTCAATATATTCTTCGTCCGTGAGGAGTTCTTTCTTTTTGAGTGGTGTGTCTTTCGGATCCAAAACAATCCAGGATTCGAAGTAGAGAACTTTTTCCAGCTCTTTGAGTGTCAGATCCATTACATTGCCGATCCGGCTGGGCAGACTCTTCAAAAACCAGATATGCGCAACCGGCGTAGCGAGCGTAATATGTCCCATCCGTTCACGGCGCACCTTGGACTGAATGACTTCAACACCGCACTTTTCGCAGACAACACCACGATGCTTCATGCGCTTATAGCGACCGCAAAGGCATTCATAATCCTTTACCGGTCCGAATATCTTTGCGCAGAACAGGCCATCTCGCTCCGGCTTGAATGTCCGGTAATTGATCGTCTCCGGCTTCTTCACTTCGCCGTTCGACCAGGAAAGAATCTTTTCCGGCGAGGCGATCGAAATCTTCATTGCGTTGAATCTGATCGGATTTTTTGGTTTTTCAAAATAACTGAAAACGTCTTCCACAGATTTTTCTCCTACTATTTAAAAACTTAAGTGAAATTCGGAAGTTTATTCTTCCTCAATCAATTCCACGTCTAATCCGAGGCTCTGGAGTTCCTTCACCAATACGTTGAAGGATTCCGGAAGGCCCGGCTCGAATGTATGTTCGCCTTTGACGATGGATTCATAAATCCTCGTCCGCCCGGCAACGTCATCAGACTTGACGGTTAAGAATTCCTGCAGGGTGTAAGAAGCACCGTAGGCTTCCATAGCCCACACTTCCATTTCTCCCAGTCTTTGACCGCCGAATTGTGCCTTGCCACCCAAAGGCTGCTGAGTGACCAGCGAATAGGGCCCGATGGAACGGGCATGAATTTTATTATCAACAAGATGATGCAGTTTCAGCATGTAAATGATGCCGACCGTCACTTCCTGATCAAAAGGTTCACCGGTTCGGCCATCGAATAAGATCGCCTGTCCGTCTTCCGGCAGGCCTGCCGTATCCAATAATTTGTGAATTTGCGCCTCGGGACAACCGTCAAAAACGGGGCTGGCCACCAGCATACCCTTTTTCAGGCGACCGACAAATCGCTTGACGTCTTCCGAGGAAGCTTTTTCCAGAAAATCATCAAATTCAGGGGATGAATACGTTTTTTTCAAATCACTTTTTATCAAATTCAAATTATTGTTTTTTTCCAATAACTCATTCAAGCCTTCACCAATCGATTTTGCCGCCCATCCTAAGTGTGTTTCAAGAATCTGGCCGACGTTCATACGGGAAGGAACACCCAAGGGATTGAGAATAATATCGACCGTCGAACCATCAGCGAAATAAGGCATGTCTTCTTCCGGAAGAATTCTGGATAAAACACCTTTATTGCCGTGACGGCCTGCCATTTTATCGCCAACAGACAGTTTCCTTTTAATGGCAATATAGACTTTCACCATCTTGATAACACCAGGCGGCAGTTCGTCGCTGGCTTTGATTTTGTCGAGCTTTTCTTCAAAATGCGCTTTAATAAAATCAATTTTTCTTTCCATGACGGAAAGCAGATTCGTCAGTTTTTCTTCCGAACCGTCATTTTCTGCAAGCGTAATTTCCTTCCAGTAAGCGAAGGGAATATCCAGCCAGATTTCTTTCGTTATTTTATCGCCTTTCTTTAAAAGCATCTTCTTTTTCCCGTCGACGATTTTCCCTGCCGAGGTTTTGCCGATCACGAGTTTGGCGATATCTTTTTTGATGGATTCCGCGAGAATACGGATTTCATCATCACGATCTTTGGTTAACTGCTCAATCGCGTCTTCTTCAATAGCCTGTGAACGCAAATCTTTGTCTGCGCCTTTGCGAGTGAAAATCTTGGCGTCAATAACAGTACCTTCCACGCCGGGAGAGACACGCAAAGATGTGTCTCGCACATCGCTCGCTTTCTCGCCGAAAATCGCCCTGAGTAACTTTTCTTCTGCGGATAGCTGTGTTTCACCTTTGGGTGTAATCTTGCCGACCAGAATATCTCCCTGTTTTACGGAGACGCCGATTCGGATAATTCCGCTTTCATCAAGGTTACGAAGCGCTTCCTCACCAACATTGGGAATATCCCGTGTGATTTCTTCCTTGCCCAATTTGGTGTCGCGGGCCATCGTTTCAAACTCTTCAATATGAATGGATGTGTAAATATCTTCTTTGACGATTCTTTCACTGACCAGTATGGAGTCTTCGTAGTTGTAGCCTCCCCAGGACATAAAGGCGACCATGACATTTCGTCCCAGAGCCAGTTCACCGTTATCCGTCGCCGGACCATCGGCCAGAATATCTCTCTTCTGGACATGATCGCCAACGGCAATAATGGGTTTCTGGTTAAAGCAAGTGTCCTGATTGGAACGTTGATACTTGGACAAGGTATAAATATCCACACCTGTGTCCAGGCCGTCTTCTTCCGGTTTGTCGGCGCGAAGCACGATGCGCGAAGCATCCACACTTTCCACAACACCAGCACGTCTAGCTACCACAACAGCGCCGGAATCGCGGGCCACAATGGCTTCCATTCCCGTGCCGACTACCGGCACTTCGGGACACATAAGCGGCACAGCCTGACGTTGCATGTTCGACCCCATGAGCGCGCGGTTGGCGTCGTCATGTTCCAGAAACGGAATCAATGCCGCGGCCACGGAAACCATTTGGTTGGGGGCAACATCCATCATCCCGATGTCCGATGGCATAGCCGAAACGAAGTCGCTCCCTTTTCTGACCGAAATCAGTTCTTCCTCGAATTTTCCTTTTTTATCAAGTGGTCGGTCAGCGGGTGCGATCAGTAGATTTTCTTCCTCGATGGCCGTCATAAACTTTATATCTTCCAACACTTTACCATTTTCGACCATTCGGTAAGGGGTTTCGATGAAACCAAATTCATTGACCCGCGCGTAAGTACTCAGCGACACAATCAAGCCGATATTCGGACCTTCTGGTGTTTCGACAGGACAGATACGACCATAATGCGTCGAATGAACGTCGCGGACCTCAAATCCTGCGCGTTCCCGCGTCAAGCCACCCGGTCCCAGAGCGGACAGCCGTCGCTTATGGGTAATTTCCGATAACGGATTGGTCTGATCCATAAACTGTGACAATTGGCTGGAACCGAAGAATTCATTCACCACCGCTGACACCGGTTTGGCGTTGATAAGATCATGCGGCATCATTGTCTCGATATCCTGCAGGCTCATCTTTTCTTTAATCGCTCGTTCCATACGCACAAGTCCAATGCGATACTGATTTTCGATGAGTTCCCCTACGGAACGCACACGGCGGTTCCCCAAATGGTCAATGTCGTCCACACTGCACTCACCGACACCATTTTTAAGATCGATGAGATACTTGACAGAAGCCAGAATATCTTCATTGCGCAACACGGTTAAATCCGTCGACACATTCAAGCGCAATTTATAGTTCATCTTCGCGCGGCCGACATCCGATAAATCGTATGTTTCTGGCTCAAAAAAGAGACTGTTAAAAAACTTCGCTGCGGTCTCCGGTGTGGGAGGATTACTGGGACGAAGTCTGCGGTATATCTCCATAATCGCGTCTTCAGCGGTATCAATGCGATCCATCAGCAGCGTGTCACGTATGGAGGCATTATCCATGTCTTCATCAATGTGAATGAACTTCAATTCTTTGACGCCCTTCTCCTGAGCAATCTCGAGTCCATTTAACGGCAACTCTTCATTGCATCGGAAAAGAATCTCTCCGGTTTTAGGATCATGAACATCTGCTGAAAGGACTTTTCCCGTCAAATCCGCTTCTTTAATGGCGATGCGCTTAACGCCGGTCTCCATAACCTTCTTAAGTAAAGGTTTTGTAAGTTTGCGGCCTTTTTTAACGATCACCTCATTACTTTTTGGATCTTTAATATCTTCCGGCGCCTTTTGACCGGATAAAGATTCATCGACTGCGAAGAATATCTTTTCGCCTTCGAGAGCAATTCTTTCAATATTGTAAAAGTAGTTTAAGATAAATTCTGTTGAGTTGCCCATGGCTTTCAACAGAATCGTTACAGGCATTTTCCGTCGGCGGTCAATTCTGACATAGAGCAAATCCTTGGAATCAAACTCCAGGTCCAGCCAGGAACCCCGGATGGGAATCACTCTAGCCGAGTAAATCAGTTTGCCGGAAGCAACCGTTTTTCCTTTATCATGATCAAAGAAGATACCGGGCGACCGGTGCAACTGACTGACAATCACTCGCTCTGATCCATTGACGATAAACGTGCCGTTTTCCGTCATGAGTGGAATTTCACCGAAATAAATTTCCTGCTCTTTAATATCACGGATCGGCTTGGTCTCAGCCACTTCACGATTGATCTTGCCGTCGGCGAGCCGGTCAGTGTCAAACACCACCAGCCTGACCACAATCTTCAAAGGAGCGGCATAAGTCATGCCTTTCTGAATACACTCCTTCATATCATACCGGACATCACCAATCTTATAACTGACGAACTCCAGAGAACATTTTCCACTGAAATCAGAAATGGGAAACACACTCTTGAAAGCACCCTGCAAGCCGATATTGCGCCTTTTTACCAACGGCATGTCGGCTTGCAGGAATTTTTCATAAGATCGTGTCTGGATCTCGATCAGGTTGGGAATTTCCTGTATTTGCTTTACACGGCCAAAATTTTTTCTAAAGTCACCCATAGTATCCTTAAATAAAATAAAAATAAGAGATTAGATTATTTAATCTCGACAGTTCCGCCCACTTCTTCAATTTTCTTCTTGATATCAGCTGCTTCGTCTTTAGAGACGCCTTCTTTGATGGCCTTGGGCACACCTTCCACCAGATCCTTGGCTTCTTTCAGGCCCAGTCCTGTAATCGCACGGACCACTTTAATCACCTGAATCTTTTCTGCGCCAAAACCGGTGAGAATGGCATTGAATTCTGTCTGCTCCTCAACTGCGGCGGCAGGCGCGGCACCAGGAGCTGCAATAGCGGCCATCATGGGAGCGGCGGCGGAAACACCGAACTTTTCTTCCAGTTCTTTCACCAGAGCGGAAAGCTCCAGCACGGTCATATTTTCAATGAATTTTACGACATCTTCTTTCGTTATTTGATCAGCCATTTTTCTATTCCTCTTTAGTATGGTTTTATTAGTTTAAAGTTTTCTTTTTATCACAATAGGCATTGAGCACTTGCACAAAGCTTCTTGGAACACCGCTCAAAACAGTGACAAACGATGTCGGCACTGCCGCCATAACGGATACCAATTTGCCCAGAAGAACCTCTCTGCTGGGTAATTCGGCCAAAGCGGTAAGCTCCGATTTCGTTAACAGTTTACCGTCAAGCACTCCGACTTTAATTTCCAGCTCAGGATTTTTCTTGGCAAATTCAATCAACGCCTTCGTCGGCGCCACCGGATCCTTATAGCTCAAGACAACGGCGACGGGCCATTTGAAATGGTCTGCTAAAACAGAAAAGTCGGTCTCTCTTGAGGCAATGCCCAGCAGGGTGTTTTTGACAACTTTTAATTCCGCATCGCTCTTACGTAATGCGTTTCTCAGAGCTTCCATTTTTTCAACGTTCATCGCGTTGAAACTGGTCAAAACGCCCAACTTGGCCTGCTTGAGTTTCTCCTGAAGCTCGGATACAATTTGTTCTTTTGTTTTCCGATCCAATATATCAGCCTCCTTTCAAAATTATTTTTACTTGAGGCCGGAGAATCTAGCCACACACGGAATTGAAACGGTTTATCCGCCAAAATGCCGATCCCCGTTTCCCGAAAAAAAGATTACCTCGAAAAACTCAGTAATAATTTTTACCGCTACGAGTCTCGGCAGGCCATCTTCCGTTTAAACTTCCGTACCTGCTGTCTTCGACCTATACGACTTCTAATCATTCGCGGCAGGTGCTTTTTCGAAAAGCACCTGCCGCGAATTCGTATTTAATATTTTTAACTTGCGCTCTTTATATCCAGAGGGTCAATTCGTACGCCCGCACCCATGGTACTGGATATCGCAATACTTTTAATGTAGGTTCCCTTGCTGGATGCCGGTTTTAATTTAATAATGGTTTCCAAAAGCGCATTGATGTTTTCGCTCAATTTTTCAGCGCCAAAAGAAAGTTTACCAACCGGCGAATGCACGATGCCAGCTTTTTCCACGCGGAACTCGACTTTGCCGGCTTTCAGCTCTTTTACGGCATTGGCAACATCAAAGGTTACTGTTCCAACTTTGGGATTGGGCATCAAACCGCGCGGGCCTAAAATTTTAGCAATTTTCCCTACCGAACCCATCATATCCGGGGTAGCGATCACTCGATCAAACTCCAACCAGCCGCCTTTGATCTTTTCAATGATTTCATCATTTCCGACTAAATCCGCCCCAGCTTCCATCGCTTCTTTTTCTTTATCACCCTTGGCAAAAACCAGCACGCGCACCGTCTTGCCCAAGCCATTGGGAAGAACAACACTGCCCCGAACCATTTGATCGGCATGAGCCGGGTTAACACCCAGACGGACGGCGGCATCCACCGTCTCGTCGAATTTGGCCCCAACCATTGATACAATCATTTCCGTAGCCTCTTTAAGCGTATAGCGCTTGGTCGGCTCAACCTTAGCTTTCGCAGCTATTATGCGTTTGCCTCGTCTTAACATAAGAAACCTCGTCTTTATTAACCTGCTATTTCAATTCCCATTGACCTTGCCGTACCGGCAATAATCTTAATCGCGCCTTCGATATCGACAGCGTTCAAATCATTGAATTTCAACTGCGCAATGTCCTGAACCTGCTTGGCCGTGACTGTTCCTACTTTTTCCCTCTTGGGATCCGCCGCACCCTTGGCGACTTTTGCCGCCTGCTTGAGCAAAACGGAAGCCGGTGGCGTTTTGGTAATAAAGGTAAATGACCGGTCCGCGTATACCGTAATAACAACGGGAACAATCATCCCTTCCTGATTTTGCGTCATAGCATTGTAGGCTTTGCAAAACTCCATAATGTTAACGCCGTGCTGTCCCAGCGCAGGTCCGATCGGGGGTGATGGTGTCGCCTTTCCCGCTTTAATCTGCAATTTGATATTCGCAATAACTTTTTTTGCCATAACAATCACCTGATCTAAAAATTTATTAGGCGTTAACCTTGCGCCTTGAAATAACCTATTCTTATTGTCCTTGTGTTACCTGGATAAAATCCAGCTCCACCGGTGTCGGACGGCCGAAAATGCTTACAATTACCCTGAGCTTGCTTTTTTCGGGTCGGACTTCATCAATGACACCGTCAAAATTGGTGAAAGGACCATCAATAATTTTAACATGATCACCGACATCAAATTTAAACTTTGGTTTCGGTTTAAGGGTTCCTTCATCAATTCTAACCTTCAAATTTTCAACGTCTTTATCCGGAATCGGAGAAGGCTTATCTTTGCTGCCAATAAAACCGGTAACTTTCGGTGTATTTTTAACGATGTGCCAATTTTCATCGCTCATTTCCATACGCACCAGAATATAACCTGGAAAAAACTTGCGTTTTGAAGTTTTCTTCTCTCCAGAAATCAGTTCCACGACATCTTCTTCCGGGATGAGAATATCTGAAAAACAATCCTGTGCTCCAGCCAGTTCAATTCTTTCCTGAAGGCTCATCTTGACCTTATTCTCAAAACCAGAATAAGTATGTACAACGTACCATTTAAAAGCCATGAAGTTAACCTAAAATAACCTTGACTAATTTTGCAAGAATGAAATCAATGATTCCAAGATAAAGAGCCATAATCGCTACAATAACCATGACAACACCGGTGGAAGCCAATGTTTGTTTCCGGGTCGGCCACGTAACCTTCTTCAACTCAGCCTTCGCTTGGGAAACAAACTGTACTGCCTTATTCATGATCAACTTGATTTTTTCCATATTATCAGCCTTTTTCGGGGAAAACTGGCAGGCCAGGAGGGACTTGAACCCCCAGCATCCGGATTTGGAGTCCGGCGCTCTATCCATTAGAGCTACTGGCCTATCCGAAATAAAACTACTTCGTTTCCCTGTGCAGTTTGTGTCCACGGCAAAACTTGCAATATTTCTTCATTTCCAGACGGTTTTGCATAGTACGCTTATTTTTTGTCGTCGTATAATTTTTCTGCTTACATTCGGTACAAGCTAAAATAATATTGTTTCGCATAATTCTCCTTCACTGGAGCCCACGACCAGGATTGAACTGGTGACCTCATCCTTACCAAGGATGTGCTCTACCAACTGAGCTACGTGGGCACGGCTTTAATACTTTTTAACCGGCATAAAAAATCTGGAGCGGGAAACGGGATTCGAACCCGCGACCCTCAGCTTGGAAGGCTGACGCTCTAGCCACTGAGCTACTCCCGCTTTTTTCAAAAATCACTGGTGGAGGGGGGAGGATTCGAACCTCCGTAGGCTCCGCCGGCAGATTTACAGTCTGCTCCCTTTGGCCGCTCGGGAACCCCTCCAGTTATTGTGCTCATCTGGAGCTGGCGATGGGACTTGAACCCGCAACCTGCTGATTACAAATCAGCTGCTCTGCCGATTGAGCTACGCCAGCAAATCCTTCTAATTCAATAGCTTCGCAGGAAGCTTTCTTTGCTTTAAACGCAACAAAACCATTACACTGCTTCGTGCGAATTGCGGACTTTAA
>CAYULE010000071.1:0-10880 GCA_964445385.1 uncultured Smithella sp. | reverse complement strand
CCACCCACCCACACCCGGTTCTTCCATTAAGCCCCAGGCAATTTTCTGGCCGGTTTCATTGCTTCCCATTAGACTATAGGACGTCCGTGGGCATCTGTATTTCTTGTATATTGCCCGGATACAATCCGAAAAGTTTTTCTCCTGATCACCTTCGACCGTAACGACTTCCTGTGAGATTTCCTCAATTTTACTGTGAATGGTATTTTCCATCAGCAGCCCGTCTTTCATTTCCCGCTTCTCGATTTTCTCATAAGATATCAACATGCCGAATTGCTTCCCGATCTTCTCCAAATCGGTCTTCCTGATTTCATCGAGAGAATCTCCGGGAAAGTATCTGAGTTTCGTCATAATTTTTGCCATAGCTTTATCTCCTTATTTAGCTAAATATTCTCTGTATTTTTGTGATTTGATCTTCCGTTCATCTTTCGTCCGCAGGAAATAATCTTTAGATGGGGCGATGTGATATGCAAAATGGTTATACGATACATTCAGCTTGAAACGGAAATCTTCCCGGGACTTCTCATCAAACTGCACATCGATTTTCCCATCAGCCAAATTCAGCTTTCCACGCATCCCACATGTCGGACATTCGATTGTCTCCCGATCCTTCAACACGCGCAGTAAATTGTCATGGCAGGAGGGACAGATGCCCTTTTCACCTCTGTATGTGAAATCTTGATTTCTGACGGCCACGACAAGCTCTCGCCCCATATGATTGGCTAAATCCAATGCTTCCTGATCCAGAACTACTTCAGATATCCCCTGCGTACAGACTGCAGCTTGGTTGATTTTATCCAGGCACATTACATTAAATAAGATACTCGCTTGCATGAAAACATAAGGTATCCATCCTCTTGTTGCATAGGGAACGATAACGGAAGCTGGCTTTCTTTTTAAACCGACCTGATTGTGGCCTTTTATCCAGCAACGATCGATGAGTTGCTTAACAATAGCGGTCAATTCGAGGAAATAGCAGGGTGCTCCTAAAATAAGGCCATCACACGCATCTACTTTAGCAAATATTTCATTTGTATTATCCTTTACTTGGCAGACATTATCTTTGAAAAGACAAAGCCCGCAGCCCCGGCAAGGCCCGATGTCATAATCAGTCAGGTTCAAAATCTCTACTTCGGCACCCTCCGCCTCCGCTCCCATTAGGGCTTGTTTTAAGAGAACCTCCGAATTACCGTACTTACGTACACTTCCGTTCAAAGCTAAAATCTTCATAAAACTCTCCTTCTCTGAAATCTGTTTATTTTAGAAAAACTTCTTAATCTGCTCCATGGAACTTTTTGAGAGAACTTGTCCGATATCTGAATTTAAGTTCTGCAATTACATCCATTAAGACAGATCACTGGATTTCATTCTAATTACTTACATGTACTGCAATCCATATGCCATGATCAATTATTTAAATAACGGCATGATATTATAGATAATATTATGAATAAAAAGAAATTATGGCAGCTGACATCCAATATGTTGTGTATTAATACACATTTTATCACATGCTGTTTTTAACAAACAAATCTACTCTCGCTGAATTTTATATTTTAATTCACAGGAAATTATTAAAATAGACTTGAAGCCAATTAACTCTCTCGATGTACATGCGTATAACTATTTAGTTAAATGCCTAATTTTTAAGACTAATTTTATTGATGTGGTGTGCCGATATTTTGCGCAAGTACAACTATCTGATTTTATGATACTAATGTGTAATATAAAAAGGAAGATAATCGCCTATTAGAATCACCAACATGTTGCGTTTATAACTACAATATATTGTATTATCATTGACAAAAAAACTTTTTCAATATAGTCAGGAGGAGATACAGGTGGTCTATGAGGAGACATTCATGCAGACTTATAAAAAGATAATCGACTCTCTACCTACGGATAAACGTAAATATTTTTCATTAATTGCTTTGTTCAATTGCCGCTTTTCAATTGATTGGCTTGTCACCATTTTGGGGAAAAAGGCTTCGGAAATCCTTTCAATCCTTGAAGATGGTGTTGATAAGAGATGGCTCATAAAAAGAGAAGGCGGTACATTTGAGTTTAAAGATATCAAAATCAGTAAGGAGTTAGTGAATAGGCTACTCCCAGTTGAGAAGGAATCCTTCCACAGGAAAATAATGGAATATCTCATGGAAGAATTTCCAAATAACGAAGAGCTTCTTCCTCTCAGTCAGCATCTTATGAATGTTAAATGTGACGCAAAATTATGCGAGCTATTAATGGAAGCAGGAGACATGTATTTGAAATCCCTCCAAACAGAAGAGGCTCTCAAATACTATTCTAAGATTTTAGATGATTTATCGAATCAAGACGGTGTCGAAAGTGATGAACTATTTATCAAGGCTGCCATCCGGTATTCTAAAAATACTACATCCCCGATGCACAATTGTTTGACGATTGTTTCAGTTCTTAAGGAAGCCCTTGCCAGAGCCTCCAATAGCAACAATGAGAGCTACCAAGCCCTCCTTTACATGCATTTAGCCAAAAATGAATGGCTGTGTTCCAATGATAAAGAAGCTTTGAAACATTTTGATCAAGGCTGGACATTGACATCGAAGCTGGATCAGCCTTATATCTTGCGTTCAACGCAAACTTTTGCAATCTATTTTTCTTTTTGGCAGGGTCGATTTCTGGAGGGGATCAGCAACTACGAGAAATTCGTACCGGATGTTCAGATTTACCCGGAAGGTCAATTCCCGCTTCTGGCAACCCTTTTTGTCGGATATTGCTATGCCCAGATCGGGCAAATAACCCAGGGTGTAGGCATGCTCGATGCCATTTATGACCAATGCCAGAAAAAAGGCGACACCTTCCTATCGGCTTACGCGCGGCAATCGATCGGGATCATCATGCTTGATATGGGTAAGACCGACGAGGCCCTGGAGATCATGGAACCTTGGGTTAAAAGGGCACAGAAGGAACATAATGACTGGGCATGGATCGGTGGAGAACTGGGGCTTGCGACTGCTTATTATCGGAAAGGTGATTCCAAACAGGCGATTGATCATTTGGAAAGATATGTTAGGGCAAGCGAGCAGGTTCAAATTAATCATCGGTTCTTTTCATATTTATTCGAACTTTGTTTCGCCATTAAGAAGGGCGAACTTCTTCCCGTTAAAGGCCTCTCACTTGATAAGGAAATTAGGGAATGTATTGCCGGTAAGAATATCTTCCTCAAAGGTTTGGCCTATAGATATAAAGCCCTTCTACAAAAACAAGAAGGCGTCTCCAGCGAAAAGATTATTCAGTTGCTTCATAAATCCATCACTTTCTTGACGGAATCAGGGCACCAGCTTCAATTGGCAATTACTCAATTCGAAATAGCGCGGCAATACTTGTTTTTGGGTGTTATGGATAAAGCGAAAGAGATGGCTCTAGCTGGCTCCAAAATTCTTTCCTTTCTGAACGAGGATTTGATTCCACGAGATATCAAGAACATCACTGAAGAGATGTCGCATAAAGATGATCTTCTTGACGACATTTTGAAAATGAGTCAGGAAATTGTGACAATACGTGATAATAATGAATTGTTTCAAAACATCATTTCTCGTGTAAACAAAATCACAGGAGCGGAAAGAGGCGCCATTTTCCTGTTAGAGAAGAATGCCTCATCCCCTATATTTCGTTTGCGGGCGTCAAAGAATCTGACCTCTGAACAAGTTGATGAACCAATTTTCTATGCCTCTCTGGAAATGATCAGTAAATCTGCAAAAAATAGAAAAGGCATCCTTCAGGAAACGAATTTGTCCGGTCAAGTTGATCTCAAGAAAAACGATATACTCTCTCGCATTTGTGTTCCATTGATCCTTAGGAATGAAGTTATTGGTATCCTGTATAATGACAACCGCTTGATCAAAAGTGCTTTTAACGAAGCAAATCTGAGCATACTGGAGTATTTCGCCTCTCAAGCAGCAATTGCTTTAGATAATGCACTAAGCTATGAAAAAATTCAAAGTCTGAATCAGAAACTCAGGGCAGAAAATCTTTATTACGTTGAGCAACAAAGGCGAAGTCATAATTTTGAAGATATTATCGGAAAAAGCAATGGAATCGAAGAAGTTTTGAGAAAGATAGAACAAGTTGCCAGTACAGATTCTACTGTTTTAATATTAGGCGAAACGGGCGTTGGAAAGGAAATGGTAGCACGAGCGATCCACAGATGTAGTCCCCGTCAGGATAAATCCTTCATAAGTGTCTTCTGTAATGCGCTATCCGATTCATTGCTGCCGAGTGAACTTTTTGGCCATGAAAAAGGTGCATTTACCGGGGCAACGAATAAGCGATTAGGAAGGTTTGAATTAGCTGATGGAGGAACTCTATTTTTAGATGAAATCGGTGATCTTCCGCTGGACATACAAATTCGTTTACTGCGTGTTCTCCAAAGCAAAGAATTCGAGAGGGTTGGTGGAAGTGATCAAATATTTTCAGACTTCCGGTTGGTTGCAGCGACAAACCGTGATCTTACGCAAGAAGTAAATACAAAGAAGTTCAGATCCGATCTCTATTATAGAATAAACGTTTTTCCAATCTTGGTGCCGCCACTGCGTGAAAGAAAGGATGATATACCACTTCTTGCAGAGCATTTTCTTAAATCTATTGCCGTCAAAATGGGAAAGACCTTTTCCGGGATTTCCAATGAGGCCATGAATAGATTAATTCAGTATGATTGGCCGGGAAATATAAGAGAATTGAGAAACGTTATTGAAAGGGGCGTGATCCTTAGCGATAATGCTAATTTTAGATTGCCCGAGCTTATCCCCGATCATAGGTCGATAACTTCTCATGCCGATAATAAAAATCATGCAACATTAAAGGAAATGGAATACCAACACATCCTGAATATCCTGCAAAAAACCGGGTGGAAAATTCGCGGGCAAGGAGGTGCAGCTGAACTGCTGGATATTCACCCGTCAACACTAGACTTTCGCATTAAGAAGCTTGGAATTCAGAAACCTGATAAGTGAGGCAATCATTAAATGTAACGATTTATATATTAGGTGGAGATGATGGATTAATGGTATTCCCATCATCTCCACGCAGCATTACTATTTACCTGATGATTCAAATCCGATCATTTTACGAAGTATCTTTTTCTCAATCTTGTTCAATGCGTTGCGAGGCATTTTCTCTATGATTTCCAGTCGCTCCGGATGTTTGTAAACCGCAATGTCTTTGCGCTTGATAAATTCGTTGATCTCTTCCAGGCAAACCGTTTCGCCTGGTTTAGGCACCACGCAGATGCAGACTTTTTCCCCCAGACGCTTGTCAGGATATCCAATAGCCGCTACGTCTGCTACTTTGGGGTGCTCACCTACCAGATTCTCAACCTCTTCGGGACTAATGTTCTGCCCGCCACGGATAATCAGATCCTTATAGCGTCCTTTGAAAAGATATTTATCAAGTTTCTCTCCCTCGATCGAAAACAGATCGCCGGAGCTATAGAACCCTTCACTGTCAAAAGCTTTTTCCGTAAGGTCCGGCCGCTTCCAGTAACCAGCAAAAATACCGGGCCCTCGGTAGCAAAGTTCTCCCGGAACACCCGCCTCTGTTATGGGTTTCCTCGTTTCCGGATTGACTATTTTTGTCTGGACCGAATCTATGACGATGCGACGCCAAATATTGTTATCTATTTTTTCGAGATTCTTCCATTTTATACTTTCACCACCAAAACGCGGAAAATAGACTGCTCGGTCATCTGGGTCATCGAAGAATAGTGTAGATGTGATAATTCCCATCCCTTCATTGGAGGCAAATTCATTCACGATGTCCATATTGTAAGCTTCCCTATATTTTTTAACGATCCAGGGAGGGAGGGGTGAACCACCTGTTGCTACAACTTTGAGGCTGCTCTTGTCCAGTTTGGCCCATTCCGGAAACTGATCAAGCATGACCAAAAGAGCCGGTGGCGCCATCGTATAATACACTTTTTCTCCCGGAATCTGCATGAGGTAGGTTGTTGGATCAAAGGGATGATGCAAAACCAGTTTGCCGCCGTTGACAATCCAAGTCATGAGCGCTGCTCCGATGCCGGCCATGTTAATTAGTGGGAAACTGGCCAAGATCGTGCAAGCAGAGGGAAGCCTGCAAATCGCCGTGTTCAATATTCCGATGATGATCCAATGATTATGACTCCGGGGAACCCCTTTCGGATCCGCCTCGGTTCCAGACGTCCAGCAGATTGTAAGAACTTCATTCGGTCCTGATTGCATACCCTGCAGAAAATCTTGAGCGTATCTCGTCTCCATTGGTGTTTCCAGTATCTTCTCGAAATTGAGCGCCCAGGAGGGAATATCTTCATCGGGACCAACTGCTATAACAGTCTTGAGTTTCGAGTATTTGAACATGATATCTTTTATCATGTCGATATAGCAAAATTTATTGAAATTTGTTGTCGTGATGTATAGAGAAACATCGCAATAGCGGAGGGCAAATTCCACCTCATGGGATCTGCTCAGCATTCCGATAGGCGTGACAATCGCTCCAACCCGTGCGGCGGCAAAATAAGTCACTATCAACTCAACGATATTGGGAAGCTGAACAGCAATGATATCATCTTTTTTAATTCCCAATTCTATGAAGCTGATAGCCAGTCGATCTATCGCTGTTAAGAGTTGTTTATAGGAGTACCGCTTCGGTTGCCCGCCCACAAGCGCTGATCGATTATAGGGATCAATCAGCGCTTCCGCCTCAGGAGATGTTTCGGCATTCTTAAATAGCAGGTCAACTATCGTCTCCTCACCCCAATACCCTTTATTAGTATAGTTTTTGATTTGTTCATCAGGTACCAGTTGCATATCAAAACCCTCCGTCATAAAAAGTTATATTTGTCAGATATTTCGATAATCGCTCATGCCGGACGATTATCCAACGACCCACATAGATGAATTTTTACATACTGCATTTGCTTGCACCCTCGAAAGTTTTGGTTAATTCATTTGATTCATAAGCTTATCCCAGGTATTTTTTCTGGATACCTTTCAAGATATCTTCCGCTTCGTTAACCATCACTTGCACCAGATCATTGACCCTGGGCATATCATTAATCCGTTGGGCCGCTTCGCCTGCTGCCAGCATGGCCTTTTCCATATTGCCTTCATAAACAGCCTTGAAGGATTCGAGCTCGTACTTGATCAGAGACATGTCCATAGTGGACCAGTCGTCTGGTGTCCCCAGGAAAACGCCGGGTGATTTCTGCAGGGTATTTCTGGCATGCTCCTCGCTCCGGGAGGTCTTCAACCACCTTGCTGGACCGACAAAGCCGCGAGCAATGAGTGTTCCCCGGTCTCCGGCAGCCACCACGTTTTCTTTCCACATCTGATGAAAATCGCTTTCTTGTGTTGCCAGGAAACGAGTGCCCATAGACACACCATCAGCTCCCAGAACCAGTGATGCAGCCAGTGTCTTGCCGTCACAGAATCCACCTGCGCCGCATACCAGGGTCTTTTCATCGGAAACGGCATCCACAACGGCTGGAAGAAGGATCATGGAATGAATAGGTTCCCAGGATGTGTGGAATCCACCCTCATGGCCTGAAGCCACGATCACGTCAACGCCCGCTTTCTTGCAGCGCTGGGCTCCCTTGACCGACGGAATGACGTGCATCCATGTGAACCCTGCATTCTTGATCTTGTCACGCCACGGCACGGGATCGCCTGCAGAGGTAAAGATAACCTTGAAGTGATGCTTCATGCCGGGAGTTTTTTCCCGAACCTGAATGGCCGTATCAACGATGATCTGCGCTTCAGCTGCCAGTTCCGCAGACACCATGACATTGATTCCGAATATGCCGCCCTTATCCTTCGTGAGACGGTAAGTTCGCTTTAAGACTTTTTCAATAACCGTGGGCATATCATCATCGGGTAATGCTTCGGAGCTCTTTATAAAAGCGTCGTAGACGAACGGCCACAGTTCTTTGCTGCACAAACCGCTCGTGGACAACAAGCCAAGGACGCCGGCGTTTGCTGCGGCTACACAGAGGTTGTTATTGCTGAAGGGACCCATCCCAGCCTGGATAATGGGATATTTGATTCCTACTTTGTCACAAAGTTTTGATTTAATCATAAATATCTCCTCTATTTTGATTTTTAAGAAATGATCCTTTAATTTAATGTTTTGTAATTAGCTTTAAATTATCTATTAAGAAAATTTGTGAATAAGAATATTAATGTCACTCCAAAGTGATGCACCTCTGTTTTTGCACTAGAGATTCTTTCTTTCCCTGTTGGTTTTAATAAAAATCAATCACATCATTTTTCGATAGATAGCAATTGACATGCCAATGGCTGAACAAGCCCGAAAAGACTGATTTATCTGGTATACAGGGAAAGATAAGAGACAAAAGTTTTCACAAATTACACAACATGCCATACATCGCTCCAGCATATTGTGTATTTCCATCGTCTATTGCCAGTCGTGACAAATGGACAACGGGAATTGTGTTTGTTACGGATTAAAATGGAGTGTAAAATTTAAAAAATGGGGAAAACATTGCAGGAAGAAGCGGATAAAAGAAAACAGCATTCATTTTTTTAAAAACATAAAGCCATTAGACACGTTGACTATGTGTATAATTTAATGATCTCAAATAATCCTGCTTCTGTGAATTACGGTTTGAAAGATGTAAGGTTAAAAATCAAAGACGGCGATTTGCGAACGATGCTGAAACATTTTGTCCAGCCTGAGTGGCGGTCCCTTTCTTAAATTAAGTCCAAGTATTTCAAGATCAGTTCAACACTTTTATCAACACCAATTTTGCCTGTATCGATGGAAACGTGATATCGTCTTGCATCCGCCCATTTCTGCCCCGTAACTGTTTGATGATAGATAGCTCTTTCTTTATCGCTTTGGGCAATCATGTTTCCGGCGACTTCTTCCGATACGGCATATAGTTCCTGAATACGATTTTTGCGGAAAGAAATATCACCATGCAAAAACAGGCTGACATGATTCGGATGTTCACGAAGGATATAAGCGCCGCATCGTCCAATAATAACCGCCGAACGTTCTTTGGCAATCCGCGCTATGATTTCACTTTCAGTTTTAAATAACGCATGGTCTGATGGGGGCATAATATGCGGTTTCACATAGGTGTCCGGCGCAACGGCATACGATCGTGTGAATGACTGCCAGAAGGAAAGTTTCTTTTCGTCGCGTGATTTCAAATCCTCTTCCAATACCGAAAATTGTTTGGCTGCCTGATTGATGATTTCACGGTCTGCATAAAAAATATTCAGACTTTTGGCCAGTTGCTGTCCCACGTGGGCGCCTCCGCAGCCTAATTGACGGCTGATGGTAATCGCAAACGGTGAAGTATTTTTCACTTTTCATGCCTCCTGCTTTACGAAATTTGGTGATCTTGACCATGATACGGTTCCTGAATAACAGCTGTCTGGGCGCGGTTATTCAGGTGACGCCTTTCTTCCATATAAAAAGTAGTATAGAGGAATCGTCGCAAGGATCATGACGGCCATAATCAAGTACAAGCCACGGTATCCGGTGAAGGGAACCAATGATCCGAGTACATACGGTCCTACGCCGAATCCTAAATCTACAAACATAAAAAAGGTGGATGTTGCCAGCCCCAGTCGATGAGGCGGAAGGCCTTTAATGGAAATGGCCTGGGCGGAGGATATGAAATTTCCATAACCCAGGCCAATGATCACTCCCGCCAGGAGTAGAGTAATTCCATGATTGGCCTGACTGAATAAAAGCATCCCGATAGCGTAAATAAAAAGAGAGGGGTAGACGACGAAATTAGCTCCTTTCACGTCCAATAAACGTCCGAACGCGGGTCTCGAGATAAAAACCGTTACGGCGTATACCAGAAAATAGAAGCTTGCCGCTTCCACCAGATGAATCTGCTTGGCATACAGGGGGATGAAAGTTAAGATGCCGGAATAACTGAAACCAATCACTAAAATAATAATGGAAATCGGTATCGCTTTGAATTCCAGAAAATCGGAAAGTTGAAAACTTTTTACAGCACTGTCCTGATCATCCTCTGGTGATTCATAAGCCGGTTGAGTAACGATAAAAGACAGCGCAAAACTGCCGGCGGCTAATATCGATGTCACAACAAATATCATATGAAAATCCACGCCGTGAATTAAAAACATTCCCATAAAAGGACCTAATGCCACGGCCAGTATTGCTCCTATACTGTAGCAGCCAATGCCCTCTCCGCGTCTGCTGTCCGGAATAATCTGGGCGACGATGGTCCCCGTAGCCGTGCTTGCCGCTCCGAAAGCGATCCCATGTAAAAGCCTGATGATGATCAACAGCGTTAAATGAATTGCCGCGAAATATAATACGGAGGTGATAATAAAAAAAATGGTGCTGACCATTAAAACTTTTTTACTGCCTGTATCTTCAATAATCCGTCCGGTTCCTAATCGTCCTATTAATGCTCCAATAATAAAAATACCCGCAACAAGTCCTGCGATGTTTGTGGAAGCATAAAATTTATCTACGGCATAAGACGCGATCGTGACCATCAATAAGAAATGCGTCAGAAACACCAGGAAATTAATCACGGACACCGTGACGAAATCCTTTGTCCATAGCCTTTCCTTATCCATGTTCTCCGCCTTAAAAAATCACCAATACACATTCAGCCCCGAGAGCTTTGCAGACAGCTTTTTTACCGCTCCCGGAAAGGGAAGGCAACTTATTTTTATTTTTCCTTTAAGTTGTGAGCGGGAATAACGGGATTGTCAATGATAATCAGACTGCAAGAAAAAGCCTATATATTTCAAATGAATATGTGAGGCGTCTCCCCGAGTATCCAAAAAATGCTTGCAAAATGAATTACCATTCATTAAAAGGCAAATCAGTCAGCAACTGGCGTTGTGGGTGGAAAT
>CAYULE010000070.1:0-11005 GCA_964445385.1 uncultured Smithella sp. | reverse complement strand
ACGAAATTCATGAAAGATTGGAACATAGAGGCGCCTCTGTTGGCCCTGATCGTCGGGCTCATCATTTCAAATGTCTTGAAAATACCTGAATGGTTGAAGACGTCACTCCGTACGGAATACTACGTCAAAACCGGTATTGTCCTGCTGGGAGCGACACTGCCGTTCACCATCATCATCAAGGCCGGTCCTGTTGCCTTGCTTCAGGCCAGCATTATTTCTGTTGTCACCTGGCTCACCATTTACCTGGCCGCCACCAGGATTTTTAAACTCGAACCCCAGTTCGGGGCCGTATTGGGGGCGGGTGGCGCGATTTGCGGCGTGTCCGCATCCATTGCAGTCGGTGGCGCTGTCAAAGCCAAAAATGAACATATTTCCATCTCCATTGCCGTCGTTACCATCTGGGCCATTATTATGATCTTCGCCCTGACCTTCGCGATGAAACAGCTTGTTCCGAATACGATAGCCCCCGGTGTTGCAGGCGCCATTGTCGGCACTTCCGAGTTTGCCGATGCCGCCGGTTTTGCTGTAGTGGCCGAGCTTGCCACCCGTTTCGGAGATGCGCCCATTCAGACCTTTACCCTGATGAAAGTAATCGGCCGGGATATCTGGATTGGCATCTGGTGCCTTATCCTGGCTATTGTCTCCGTTACGTACTGGGAAAAAACAACAGGAGACAAGAAGAGTTCTGTGGGCGCCGGAATCATCTGGGAGAGATTTCCCAAGTTTGTCCTCGGATTTCTGGCGGGCTCTATTATCGTCAGCATTGTCGGCACCATGGTTCCGGCCAATTATGTCGGGAAAGCCAACTGGGCGGACAAAATCAAGGGCAAAGAGTATAAGGCTGATTTTACACAATTCCAGGTGCCGCCGGAATTCGCCGACCGCATGACCGTCGACGCTACGGCAAAAACACTGACCTTTAAAGGCCTCATGTCCGGCGAAGAGCTCAAGGCTCTAACCAGCAAGGCCACCAGCCCGGATCAGGCCAAGGCATTAACCCAGCTGTCTGCTAAATCGAATTGGTTTGACAGCGTACTGTCCCCGAATGTCATCGGGCCGATTAAGAATCTCCGGACATGGGCCTTTGTGCTTTGCTTCCTCTGCATTGGTCTGTCCACCCGCTTTGCTGAAATGCTGATCTTCGGCATGAAACCTTTCTGGGCCTTCACCTGCGGGGTCATTATCAATGTTCCCCTGGGAATTTTTCTGTCCACCGTTGTGTTTGTGGATTATTGGTCCAAGATGTGAGTCAGCAGGCAATGGGCATTAAATCTTTGATAAATCAGCTCATTAGCAAACTCGAAACGCGCAGCGGGAAAAAAGTGAAGACCGGGAACGCTATAAAAAAAGTCGGTCATCGTCACCTTTTGACTCTCATTGGAAATAAAATATCTTGACATGTTTTAAAAAACTGAGTACCATTCAGTAAAAGTGATGCATTCTACAATTAATACATTCAAACGGCATCCAGCCCGGAGAATGTTTTGAAAAGGAGGCAAATCATGGCAAATTCAGATACACCCCTTCTGGACAAGTTGGAAGAGGGGAAATGGCCCAGCTTTGTAAAAGACATGAAGCAGGCCGCCGAGAAAAACCCCATGGCCAAAGATCTGCTCAAGCAACTGGAGCTCTCCTACAAGGACAAGATCGGTCATTGGAAGCATGGAGGTATCGTCGGTGTCAAGGGCTATGGATCCGGTGTCATCGGACGCTATTCGGACCGACCCGATCTTTTCCCCAACGTTCAGGCCTTTCACACCATGCGCGTCAATCACCCCACCGGCTGGTTCTACAAGACAGATACCCTGCGCAAACTCTGTGATGTCTGGGACAAACACGGCAGCGGCCTCACCAACATGCACGGAGCAACGGGAGATGTCATCCTGCTGGGCACGAAAACAGAGCATCTCCAGTCTTGTTTTGATGATCTCTCCGCCGCCGGCTTTGACCTTGGCGGCTCCGGATCGGCCCTGCGCACACCCAGTGCCTGCGTCGGACCGGGACGCTGTGAATGGGCCTGCATCGACAGCCTGGATATTTGCTACAACATCACCATGAGTTATCAGGACAAGATCCATCGCCCCATGTTCCCCTACAAATTCAAGATTAAAGTCTCCGCCTGTTCCAATGACTGCGTGGCCTCCATTGCCCGCTCCGATTTGTCCATCATCGGAACCTGGAAAGGAGACATTCAAATCGATCAGAAGGAAGCGCTTGCCTATGCGTCAACCATCGACATTCAGAAGGAGGTCTGCGACCTCTGTCCGACCCGGTGCATGGAATGGAACGGAAAAGAATTTAAGATTTACAATGAGGATTGCACCCGTTGCATGCACTGCATCAATCTGATGCCGAAGGCCCTGCGGCCGGGCAAGGAAAAAGGTGCGACTATTCTCATCGGAGGTAAAGCGCCCATTTTACAGGGAGCCCTTCTTTCCTGGGTCATCGTGCCGTTCATGAAAATGGAACCACCCTACACGGAACTCAAAGACCTGATCGAACGCATCCAGGATTGGTGGGATGAATACGGCAAGTCACGGGAAAGGTTAGGCGAGTTAATCAAACGCCTCGGCATGAGAGTATTCCTGAGGGCCGTGGGTCTGCCGGCCGTTCCCCAGATGGTTAAGGCGCCGAGAACCAATCCCTACGTGTTCTTCTGGCCCGAAGAAATTCAAAAGGAGGTGAAGTAAGATGGCTAAAACAGATATCGGACCCCCTGATTATAAAACCATGCTGCCGCCCGTCATTCAGCGAAATTACGGGAAATGGCGTTATCATGAAATTCTCAAACCGGGCGTGCTGATGCACATCGCGGAATCGGGAGAAGCGCTCTACACCGTGCGTGCCGGATCACCGCGGCTGGTTTCAACGGATCACATCCGGGAAATCTGCGACATGGCGGATAAATACTGCGACGGCTATCTACGCTTCACCAGCCGTCACAATATCGAATTCCTCCTTGACGACAAGGACAAGGTGGAACCCCTGATTGCCGAATTGGCCACCCGCAATTATCCCGTCGGCGGCACCGGACATTCTATTTCCAATATCGTTCATACTCAGGGATGGGTTCACTGTCACACCCCGGCCACTGATGCCTCAGGACCTGTCAAAGCTCTGATGGATGAGATTTATGATTATTTCGTCACCTCGACTCTGCCGGCCCATGTACGGATTGCCCTGGCCTGCTGCCTGAATATGTGCGGCGCCGTGCATTGCTCCGACATCGCCATTCTGGGGATTCACCGCACCGTTCCTATCCCGGACAATACCCGTGTTCCAAACGTCTGCGAAATTCCATCGACCGTGGCTTCCTGCCCCACGGGGGCAATCCGGGGTGATATGAAAAATAAGACCGTGACCGTCAATCCGGATAAGTGCATGTATTGCGGCAACTGTTACACGGTTTGTCCGGCCATGCCCATTGCCGATCCCGAAAACGACGGGATATCCATCTGGGTCGGAGGCAAAGTTTCCAACGCCCGGAGCGCTCCCAAATTCTCAAAACTGGCGATTCCCTTTCTTCCCAACAACCCGCCTCGCTGGCCGGAAGTTGTCGATGCGGTAAAGAACATTATCGAAGTCTACGCAAGCCACGCCAGAAAGCATGAGCGGATGGGTGAATGGATCGAGCGCGTCGGCTGGGAGAGGTTCTTCAGTCTGACCGGCATCCCGTTTACAGACAAGCATATCGACGACTTTGATATGGCGACGGAAACATTCCGGACATCGACACAGTTTAAATGGGGGTGAGTATGAGCGAGGACTTGAAAAAACGGATCGTCGATCTTTTTCATGAAAAATCCAAGGGTGATAAGAAGATGTTTTATATCCGGGATGTCACGAAATGGTTGCCCGACGAAGATCGCCATGCCGTGCAGGATGCCGTAAAAGTACTGCTCGATGAGGAAGTTTTGAAATACTGGTCGAGCGGAAGTTCAACGTATCTCATCCTGGCTGAATTCTTCCCGAAGGAAGAATCCTGTTCTTAATCAGGTAATGAACCATGAACCGATCCTGCCCACGTCTGATTATAGCCGCCCTCCGGGGCGGCGCAGGAAAAACGACCCTTTCTGTGGCGTTGACCGTGGCCTTGCGCCAGCAGGGCATCGCGGTCACCCCTTTCAAAAAGGGACCGGACTATATTGATGCCGCCTGGCTTGCTCAGGCGGCATCCGGTCCCTGCTATAATCTGGACACCTACCTTATGGGTGAAGACCAGGTCGTCCGTTCTTTTTCACGTCATACCACCGATGGCGATGTTTCCATCATTGAAGGCAATCGCGGACTCTTTGACGGTGTCAACGCCGCGGGAGAATTCAGTACCGCCGAATTAGCCAAACTCCTGCATGCGCCGGTTATTCTAATCGTTGATTGCGACAAGGTCACCAGAACGGCTGCGGCCATGGTCCTGGGTTGCATGAATCTTGATCCCTCTGTGGATATCCGGGGTGTCATCTTAAGCCGTGTGAACGGCAAACGTCATGCCTCTGTCATCCGGCAGTCCATTGAGGAATATACCGGTCTTCCCGTTTACGGAACTGTACCGCGATTGTCGGATCTGCCTTTTGTCCAGCGGCACCTGGGATTGATCCCGCCCGCGGAATCCGACGGTCTGCATCAGGCCCTCGAAAAGGCAGGGGCCATCGCCCGCGACTATCTGGACATTCCCGGCCTCCTTGAGGTTGCCAAAAGCGCGTCACCCTGGAATATCGATGCAATGCACGAACCGAGCCGGTCCGGCAATACGCTGGAAGAGCCGATTACCATCGGCGTCATCAAAGACACGGCATTTCAGTTTTATTATCAGGAAAATATTGAAGCACTGACCGACCGGGGCGCCAGAGTCGTCCTGATCAGCGCTCTACATGATAAAGCCCTGCCGTCTGTCGATGCCTTGTATATCGGCGGCGGATTTCCTGAAACCCAGGCCGGATGGCTTTCCGCAAACGAAACTTTCCGCCTGTCGCTTAGAGAGGCGGCCGAAGCGGGCCTCCCGATTTACGCTGAGTGCGGAGGCTTCATCTATTTGGGTGAATCTCTGACCATGGGCGACAAACAATATCCGATGGTCGGCGCGCTACCGGTAAAGTTCGGCATGGAAAAGCGGCCGCAGGGGCACGGGTATACCACCCTGAACGTGGATCAGGAAAATCCTTTTTTCCCCATAGGCCAGACAATCACCGGCCATGAATTCCATTACTGCCGGATCCTTGCTCAAAACAATCATGAAAGCCACACAGCCTATCGAGTTGTGCGGGGAACCGGGATGGACGGTCAAAGAGAAGGTCTGTGCCGGAAAAATATTCTGGCGGGTTTCACGCATCTGCACGCGCTGGGGACTCCCGAGTGGGCCGATGCTCTTATTGCCGTCGCCGGACGTTATCAACAAACAAAGTTAAATCAACCCCCCGATTTTCTCATGGACAGATCTGATGACGCGTCGGAGAGGCGGATGGGTTTATGATAAAAATTATATCGATTAAATAATAATGAGGAGGTTTTGGAAATGCCACAAATTGAATTAGCAGGCAAAACATACGAAGTGGATGAAGACGGATTTCTTCAGGAGCTCGACAAGTGGAACGAAGAATTCGCCCAGGCGTACGCTCATACAGAGGACATTGAAGGGACGCTCACGGAAGAACACTGGAAAATCATCAACTACCTGCGCAGTTATTTCCAGCAGTTCGGTATCGCTCCCATGGTTCGCAAGGTTTGCAAAGACAATGGTATCGATATGAAAAAACTCTATGAGCTTTTCCCGACCGGTCCGGCCAAGGGCGGCTGTAAATTAGCAGGTCTTTCAAAACCGACTGGTTGCGTCTGATTTGATAAGTCATGCGGAAAAGCTCTAAGTCAGTCACCGGAGAAACGGAGACTGAAGGAAGTATCCTATGGGATTTTATATTTTAACTTATCTGTGTATCGCCGTGTTCATCGCGGCGACCGGTTGCCTGATTTACAGGCAATTAAAGCTTCCCTTGCATGTACGATGGGAAATATATCCGGTCCGGCATGAAACAACCGCCAAATTAGCCTACGGCGGTTCCTATATGGAAGAGGTGAACTGGTGGAACAATCCTTACAAGAGCTCGCGCTTCAATGAGCTCAAATATATGGTCCCGGAAATTTTATTTCTTCGGGGCTTGTGGAAGGAAAACAGAAGCCTCTGGCGAGTCTCCTTCCCCCTTCATTTCGGCTTGTACCTAATGATTTTTACCTTCGGGCTGCTGCTACTTCATGCCTGCCTTACCCTGTGCGGATTTTCGGCTATTGCCGCAGGCGGCACTGCCAGCTTCCTGCTTTCCGGTCTCATCGTTTCCGCAGGCTGGAGTGGCCTGATCCTGGGAAACATCGGCAGCCTGGGGATGCTCTACAGACGGCTGACCGATCGGGAACTGAGGGATTATTCGTCATTCGTGGATTATTTCAATATCCTTTTTATCTGTCTTTTTTTCCTTTCCGCCTTTGTGGCCTGTCTTCTTAGCGATCCCTTTCTGGAAGGCGCAAAAGCCTACACGTTCGGCCTGCTGACAGCAGGATCTTCGCTCAATCGATATATACCCGGTCAAAATTTCGCGGGCATCCTGACCATCGTGTCGGCATCGCTTCTGGTGGCCTATATCCCGCTTACACACATGTCGCATATGTTCATGAAGTATTTCCTCTATCACAACGTTAAATGGGACGATGTCCCGAATCGGCCCGGCGGACTGATGGAAGCCACCATCAAAAATAATCTTGCACTCAAACCGACCTGGCAGGCAAAACACATCGGAGCAGACGGACAAAAATCCTGGCATGACATCGCATCTTCAGCACCCAAGGAGATGAAATGAACAGGAGATTGAAACCTTCCGATATAGCCTCCGTGTCTGACTGTCTCTGTCACATTGAACCGGGTGAATTGACGCCCTTGCCGTCGCCTTATGAAGATTTCAATCAGATAGCGTTGTCGCCTCTGAAACCGGAAAAGATCAAAAACATTGAAACATCCCTGGACGACACGGTGGCCATCGGCATCCCCAAACCCGCCACACAGGAAGAAGAGGAAGCCCTGGTTCGGCAGTTTCTCTCGGGGCTGAAAAAACTTTTTGAAAAAGAAAACAACTGGACATTTTTACAGCCTTTGATGCTTTCCATGGAACATTGTGCCAAATGCCAGACCTGCTCCGATGCCTGCCCTGTTTTTGAAATGAGCGGCCGAAAAGAGATTTACCGGCCCATCTTCCGGTCGGAGGTGTTGCGCCGCATTTACCGGAAATATTTAAAACCGGGTGGAAAGATCACGGCCAAACTAACCGGCGACATTGATTTAAACTGGACCGCCATTGCCCGCCTTGCCGAATTATCCTATCGTTGCACGCTGTGCCGACGCTGTGCCGCGGTTTGCCCGATCGGTGTGGACAACGGACTCATCAATCACGAAATCCGCAAGCTTTTCTCGCAGGAGATGGGCATTGCCCCCAAAGAGATTCACGACAAAGGTTCGATCCAGCATCTCCGTGTCGGCTCCTCAACCGGTATGAACCCCCTGGCGGCAAAGGACAGCGCTGAATTCATTCAGGAAGAGATGGAAGAAATTGCGGGTTATAAAGTCGACATTCCCTGGGATGTCGAAGGCGCGGATATTCTGCTGCTGCACAATGCCGGGGAAATGCTGGCCTGGCCGGAAAATGTCGGGGCCTTTGCCATTATCTTTCAGGCCGCAGGCCTCTCCTGGACGATGTCATCCGAAGCTGCCGGTTATGACGCCGTCAATTATGGCCTCTGGTACGACGACATTCAATTTTCGCGAGTTGCCGTCAAGCACGCCGACATTGCCAGGAGGCTGAAAGTCAAAAAGATTGTCATCGGCGAATGCGGGCATGCGCATAAGGCGCTGACCGTTATTGCCGACCGACTACTGACAGGTGATCTCAATATCCCCCGGGAATCGGCAATGGTCACCCTGGAAGACATTGTAATGAACGGAAAGTTGAAATTTGATCCCGGCAAAAACAATTTTCCCGTCACATTGCATGACCCCTGCAATGTGGTCCGGGCGATGGGTATTGTGGAACCTCAAAGAAATATTTTAAGAAAAATCGCGCCGCAATTCCGTGAAATGACACCGCATGGCGTCGAGAACTATTGCTGTGGCGGTGGTTCAGGTTTCGCTATCATGTCAGGATATAATTTTGCCGAATGGCGAAATCTGGTGAGCAGCCGCAAAAAATTCCTGCAGATTCTGGAAGCCTTCCATGATGAACCCCGGGAAGTTCCGAAATATGTCTGTGCCCCCTGCTCGAATTGTAAAGGATCCATCCGCGATATCATTAACTACTACCATGCCGAGGAACGCAGTAGTCTCTATTATGGAGGCTTGGTCGAACTGATCGTCAACGCTCTGGATGGTATGAAAAAACCGATTATCCATTTCGGCGATAAGCCGTCATGGGAATGATCGCACGAAAATGAAATTTATGATGAAACTCTTAATATCCGTTATTGCAATTCTCGTCATCATCCTGCTGGCGTTGGGGATTGCCATGACTCCGGCTATGGTCTTAATTCTGACCGGCATCATCCCTTATGTCGTCTTTGTGATCTTTCTGATCGGGTTTGCGTATCGCATTATATTGTGGGGAAGAGCCCCTGTACCTTTCCGCATTCCTACGACATGCGGCCAGGAAAAATCGCTCCCCTGGATCAAAGCTAATCCACTGGATAATCCGGCGGGACTTCCGGGTGTGATCGGAAGAATGGCCGGGGAGTTATTCCTGTTTCGGTCTTTGTTCAGAAATACAGATGTGAAGATTATCGGCGGACGGCCCGTATACGGCAGCGCCAAATGGCTCTGGTTTTTCGGGCTGATGTTCCACTGGTCGCTTTTGATCATTGTGCTTCGGCACCTGCGCTTTTTCACCGAACCGATCATTCCCTGGATTGGCGCTCTGTCCGCGGTAGACGGCTTCTTTGAGATCGGCGTTCCCGTCCTCTATCTAAGCGATGTCGCCATGCTCGCCGGCCTGACGTTCCTTTTCTCCCGGCGTGTGGTGATTCCACAGGTCCGTTACATCTCTTTGTTTACCGATTATTTTGCATTGCTTTTAATCGCGGGGGTGGTCGTTACGGGACTTTTGATGCGGCACTTTTTCCCCGTTGATCTCAATGCATTGAAAACCCTGACCATGGGCTGGGTCACCTTTGCCCCTGTGGTTCCTCAAAACATCAGTGTTATTTTCTATATCCACCTTTGTTTTGTTTTTGTTCTGATGGCCTGGTTTCCATTCAGCAAACTGATGCATCTGGGCGGTATATTCCTGAGCCCGACCCGCAACCTGGCCAATACAAGCCGGATGCGGCGGCACATCAATCCCTGGAATGCTCCCGTGAAAGTTCACACCTACGCCGAATATGAAGACGAGTTCCGGGATAAAATGAAGGCGGTTGGTCTGCCGGTGGAAAAGGAGTAGCCATGTCATTTGCCAAGATCCCCAAGCCGAATGAACTGATTAACATCGGACACACGCCGCCGAAAACCGAATGGATGAATACGCCCGTCGATTTCCGGCCGGGAACCTGGAGCTACAGCGGCGCCGGAAAAAATCTGACGATTCTGGACATGCCCAATCCCCGCACCTGGCAGCCATCGGATGAGGATTGGAAGCTTCCTGAAAACTGGAAAGAGATCATCATCGAAGGCATGCGGGAACGCCTGGATAAATATCGTTCCTTCCGACTGTTTATGGACATCTGCGTTCGCTGCGGCGCCTGCGCGGACAAATGCCATTTCTATATCGGCACCGGCGATCCTAAAAACATGCCCGTGCTGCGGGCCGAACTTTTACGTTCCGTCTACCGCCGCTACTTTACTGAATCGGGCAAACGTTTCGGCCGGCTCGCCGGCGCGCGCGACCTGACGGTCGATGTCTTGAAAGAATGGTTTTACTACTTCTACCAGTGTACCGAGTGTCGCCGCTGCTCCGTCTTCTGCCCCTACGGCATCGATCAGGCGGAAATCACCATGATGGGCCGTGAACTGCTCAATATGGTGGGCTGCAACATCAACTGGGTGATCGAGCCCGCGGCAAACTGTTTCCGCACGGGCAACCATCTGGGCATTCAGCCCGGCGGCATCAAGGATATGCTGGAATTCATGGCAGATGATATTGAGGACCGGACGGGCGTTCGCGTTGATGTTCCTATCAACAAAAAAGGCGCTGACATTCTCTTTGTCACACCGTCGGGCGATTACTTCGCCGACCCGGGGACGTTTACCTGCATGGGTTACCTGATGCTCTTCCACGAGATCGGACTGAATTACACGTTCAGCACGTATGCCTCCGAAGGAGGAAACTTCGGCCTGTTTACATCTGCCGAAATGGTCAAGCGTCTCAACGCTAAAATTTATGCTGAAGCAAAACGGCTTGGCGTCAAGTGGATCCTGGGCGGTGAATGCGGCCACATGTGGCGAGTGATCCATCAGTACATGGACACCATGAACGGTCCTGCCGATTTCCTGCAGGAACCTGTCTCGCCGATAACGGGGACACGCTTTGAAAATGCCCGTTCCACGAAGATGGTTCATATTGTCGAATTTACGGCAGACCTGATCAAAAGCGGCAAACTGAAACTTGACCCCCGGCGCAACGATCATCTGAAACTAACTTTTCATGATTCCTGCAATCCCGCGCGGGCCATGGGGCTTTTTGAAGAACCAAGATATATTATTAAAAATACCTGTAACCATTTTTATGAGATGGCCGAAGATACCATCCGTGAAAAAACATTTTGCTGTGGCGCGGGAGCCGGGCTGGGCAACGATGAGAACATCGAAATGCGGATGCGCGGCGGCATGCCGAGGGCCATGGCTGTAAGGGATGTCGTTAAAAAGCATGGTGTGAACCGTCTGGGCTGCATCTGCGCCATCGACCGGGCGACGCTGACGTCGCTGATGGATTACTGGGTGCCGGGCGTCACCGTCATGGGCGTTCACGAACTTCTGGCCAATGCCCTG
>CAYULE010000069.1:0-11139 GCA_964445385.1 uncultured Smithella sp. | reverse complement strand
CAATACAGGTTTTGGGGCCATACAGTTTGACGCCCCGATCTAAAAAATGTGTAACTAACATAGGTACTTGCATAATGGTTGCCTCCGTTATATTTTTAATTCATAAAGCATTCTTTTTATTTGGACACGCAATATTGATTTTCCAGCCATGATTTTGAGGTGCATCACAGGATGGGCTGAATATGCGTCTCTCTTCAAAACATTTGTTTACGTCCTATCGGTTTTTAATCCATATCCTCATCTTTTCGGCCTGACGGATTAACTCTTCTCTAAAATCCGGATGAGCGATGCTGATGAGAGCCTCAGCCCTTTCCCATGTTGATTTACCTTTGAGCTGAACGATGCCGTATTCCGTTGCTACATACTGGACAATCGAACGAGGCACGGTGACAATGGACCCCGGTTCAACAAAAGGAACAATGCGTGAATGCAGTTTCCCTTCTTTATCCTTGAATGTTGAGCTCAAGGAAATGATGCCCTTGCCACCTTTAGATTGAAAGGCGCCAAAAATGAAGTCGAGCTGACCGCCCGTGCCTGATTTGTGGTTGATCCCGGCTGATTCCGAACAGACCTGACCGTAAAGATCCACTTCAATAGCGTTATTAATGGCAATCACTTTACTATTGAATGAGATGATTCTCGGGTCGTTGGTAATATCCACCGGGTAGGATGAGCAGGTGGGATTATGATCCAGGAAGTCATAGAGCTTTTTAGTGCCCATCGCAAAAGTGTAAACCATTTTGCATTTGTCCGCCGATTTCTTTTTACCGGATATCTTGCCGGCATGATACAGATCGACGAAGGAATCGCACAACATCTCCGTATGGATGCCAAGATCTTTTAAATCACTCTCGGCAATCATTTGTCCGATCAGATTTGGCAGACCGCCAATCCCCAATTGCAGGCAGGAGCCATCTTCGATTTCTTTCATGATGATCTCGGCAATGCGCCGATCAACTTCTTTGGGAGCCGCTGGTTTGATCTCCATCAGAGGCGGGTTCTTTCCTTCCACGATATAATCCACTTTGGAAATGTGGATGGACTCTTTATTGCCTCCGTAACAGTAGGGAACGTTCTTGTTCACTTCGACAATAATTTTCTTTGTTTTGTCCAATGCCGCACCCGTCAGCGAATTGCACAGGCCGTAATTGAAATAACCGTTTTTATCCATCTCGGCTGCTGTGATAAATGCGACATCAAAACCGATGTATTTCCTGATCGTCCGCGGCCCCTGGTGGTAACTGAGAGGAATGTAATTGCACAGATCAATGTCATGAAGACGGCGGCTTGCCGTGGCGAAATGCCAGTCATTCATGATCACATGCTCGCGCTTGGGATCAGCTTCCACGACTTTGGGTACCCGTGCTGTGCAGAGAGACCTTAAATCAATGTCTTTGAGTTGATGAATTCTTTTAGACAGTGCTTCATCCAGAGATTCGGGAATCAAAATAAATTCACTGTAAAAAATTCTATCACCGGACTTGACGTAACTTGCCGCTTCCTCAGCTGAAACCAGTTTGTTTTTATAATCCGCATGTACATCCATATTCCATCACCCCCCAAATAAATTTGCTGTCAAGCTTTGAAAAATCATTACTCCTGAAAACTGTGGAGTTCCCGGTAATGTTTATTTCTTATAGTCGTACACGCCGCGGTCGCACTTTCTGCCTAAATTTCCAGCCCGGACAAGTTTCCGCAATAAAGGCGCCGGCCGGTATTTATCACCCAATTCCCTGTGCAGGCCTTCCATGACGCGAAGCAGTGTGTCATTGCCGATAAGGTCGGACAGCGCCAGAGGTCCGATCGGATGATTGCAGCCAAGTTGCATGCCCTTGTCGATGTCTTCCGCGGTGGCGACACCTTCATCCAGTGTGTAGAAGGCTTCGTTGATCATTGTACAAAGGATCCGATTGACGGCAAACGCCGGTGCTTCCTTGACGATAATACATTCCTTGCCAAGCTTTTTCCCCCAGGCCAACGCGGCTTCCAATGTTTCGTCCGATGTCTGGTAAGCCCGGATGACTTCCAGTAAACGCATAACGGGCACGGGATTAAAAAAGTGGGTGCCGATGACTTTCTCCGGACGGTTGGTAATCGCAGCCATTTCCGTGATGCTGAGACCGGATGTATTCGTGAAATAGAGGCAGTCGGCCGTGACAATTTCATCGAGTTCCTTGTAGAGTTTTTTCTTGACGTCCATGACTTCAATAATGACCTCAACAATAACATCCGCGTCTTTGGCCGCTTCTTTGAGATCCAGGACGGGTTTGATTCTGGCCAGAATGGCGTCTGCCTCCGCCTTCGTTTTCTTTCCTTTTTCCACGTCCCGGTTAATATTCCTGGTAATGGCCTTCATTCCGCTGTCGATAAAGCGCTGTTCGATATCGCGCATGGTCACTTCCATGCCCGCCTGAGCGCAAACCTGTGCAATGCCGTTGCCCATCAATCCCGCGCCTAAGACACATACTTTCTTTATTTCTTTCATGACGGTTTCCTTATGAAATTTTTTATGGTTATTGAAAATTGCCTCTCACGCTTTGGCCTGTCGCCTGGGTTGTCTGTCCGCCTGCCCGATGGTTCTGAGAGCGATCGGGCTTATCGTTTGATTGCAAAGTATCAACAAACGCCCGCGACGTAAATTCGGTGGAGACCTCATTTTGCATCTTTGATTCCCGTATTATCTTATTCGCGGCCCCTTATGCCGACACGGCAACAAGGAAAGAGACAGCAAGTATTCCATGCTCCGGGACCCGGTAAAAAGAGAAAAAGACCGGGCCATGCCGGCCTTTTTCTAAACGTTGCATGACGATAGATTCGAAATATTATTTTTGCAGTAATTTGCCGATCGTCATGATTTCCGCCTCTTTGGTGCCCTCATAGAGTTCGAGAATCTTGGCATCGCGGTACCATTTCTGGACATCATACTCTTCCATGTAGCCGTAGCCGCCGTGGATTTCCACACCTGCATTGGCGCAGTAGACCGCTGTTTGACCGCCCAGATATTTGCCCATGGCCGCCAGGGTATAATCGGGTGTTCCATTGTCCACCAGCCATGCGGATTTATAGATAAAACCGCGCAGGGCTTCAATCTTGATGGCCATTTCCGTCAGCTTCTGCATGGTGATCTGATAGCTTCCCAGGGGAGCGCCGAAAACGATTCTTTCTTTGGCATATTTTACGGAGGCTGCCAGGCAGGCTTCCGAAAGCCCCAGAGCCTGTGCGGCAATCATGATCCGGGTGACATCAAAGAAGTGCATCAGCTGGTAAAAACCTTTTCCGGGTGCGCCAACCAGATTTTCCAGTGGCACGCGAACGTCTTCCAGCGCGATTTCCGCCGTATCACTGGCGCGCAGCCCCAGCTTGCCGTGAAGTTTGGTCCGGGTCACGCCCTTGGTGTCGCACGGAACAAGAATCTGGCTGAAGCTGGAATGCTTTTTGGCATCCGGTTCCGTAATCGCCTGAACGATCATATGCGTGCTGCAGGTTCCATTGGTGATGAACATTTTGGTTCCGTTGATGACCCAGTCCTTGCCGTCTCTTACGGCTCTGGTCTTATAACCGGCCACGTCGGTGCCCGCGTTCGGTTCCGTGTAGGCTCCGGCAAAAACATACTCGCCGGTGCAGATGGGCGGCAGATATTTCTTTTTCTGCTCTTCCGTTCCATAGTGATAAACGTTCTGGGCTCCAAAGCAGGCGCCGTAAAGATTTAATCCGATGCCGATACAGGCTTTGGAAAGCTCTTCGGTAATGATGGTATGACCCAGGAAACCAACGCCCGGCCCGCCATACTCTTCCGGAATCCAGGCGCCCAAAAGGCCGTTTTCCGCCGCCTTCATTCTCACCTCGGGTGTATACGCCTCCTTCTCGTCCGCCTCATGGGCAATGGGCACCATTTCGGCCTGGCCGAATTTATAGGCCATGTCTTTTAACATCTGAAGCTCTTCACTTAATCGATAGTCCATCGTATTCTCCTTTACATAAATTTGAATTGTCTTATTTTACCTTCAGTGATCCGCTGTCAGACTGAAGACCGTTTTCTACTTACAAAAGCTCCAAAGCCGTCGCCATGGACACCCCGCCGCCGCCGCAAAGCGTCGCCAGGCCCAGGGGCTTGCCGTTTTTGATCATTGCATGCAGCAAGGTGACCATGATGCGGCATCCCGTCGAACCGATGGGATGTCCCAGTCCGATACCGGAACCGTTGACGTTGGTGATATCCCGGTTTAATCCCAAGCCTCTTTCGCAGGACAGATATTGGGCGGCAAAGGCTTCATTGACTTCAATCTGACCGAAATCACTGATTTTGAGACCTGATCTCTTCATCAGTTGATTGACAGCCGGCACGGGGCTCATGCCCATGATGGAGGGGTGACATCCACCGTAACCGACAGCCTTGATCCGGGCCAGAGGTTTCAGGCCCAATTCTTTGGCCTTCGCGGCGGACATGATGATCATGGCGCTTGCGCCGTCGTTGAGGCCTGAAGCATTGCCGGCAGTGACCTTCCCGACTTCGGGAATAAAGGCCGGCTTGAGGGCGGCCAGCTTATCCATCGTCAGGTCGGGCATGAAATGTTCGTCTTTATCGAAAATCACCGGCGGTTTGCCTTTTTTGCCGGCCAGGGTGATGGGTGCGATTTCTGCGGCAAAGTCGCCATTTTTTGTTGCCCGTTCAGCGTTGTTGTGGCTGCGCAGGGCGACTTCATCCATTTCTTCGCGGGTAATACCCAGCATCTGGGCGACAAATTCCGCCGTCAGCCCCATGATGTAGGGTTTGCCCTTATACAGATCAATGGGCATTCCGGATTTGACGGGGCCTTTCTCCGGTCCGGGAAGGAGGCGCGATCCGCAGAAAAGTTTGCGCTGCAGCGCGTCTTCGAGGACTTGATCCTGCAAGCGATAGCCCCAGCGGGCTCCCGACAGGGCATAAGGCACGCCGGACATATGTTCAACGCCGCCGCCCAGAATGACATCCGCTATTCCCGCCTGGATCATCGCCATGCCGGAAACCACAGCTTCCATGCCGGAAATGCAAACCCGGTTGACGGTTACCCCATTGCTGGACTCCGGAATGTCAGCCATCAGGGCCGCCACTCTGGCAATGTTCAGATTGTCATGGTGCTCGCAACAGCAGCCGTACCGGACATCATCAATGAGTACCGGGTCGATTCCGGCGCGCCGGACAGCTTCTTTCATAGCAACACTGGCAATCGTGGGACCGTTGGAATCTTTTAACGTGCCGCCGAAACGCCCGATGGCTGTGCGGCATGCAGAAACAATTACTACATCCTTCATCGTATTCATTATTTGTTCTCCTTTATCTATTTACCGGGTTACCACCCGGGTTCATGCTTCCCGCCCTAACCGTTCGAGGAGGGGGGATGCCCACAGCATTGGGGGGGAAACATGAACCACGGAATGGCGGTTATCTTCTTTGCCTCATCTCGTCCTCGCTTGCGGTTACAGAATAGAGACTTCCATTTTTTTTGTAAATCCGGTGAAGCACTTATTTCCACTGTCGGACCAACGCATTTTTAGTGACTTTCACCTTACACCGGTTTTTGTCGGCGGCCGGTTCAGTTATCCAATATTCTGTCTGCCTTACGCTCAACGAAGATAATGTCGATAATACCGTCCGTGTTGATGGAATTTTTCGAAAGACAATAATCCACACCGCTTCCCTTGGCTTTCTGGAGGTATTCCGGCTCATCATGACTTGTGATCCAGATGACGCGTAAGGCAAGATGGTGCGCTTTGATTTTTTTCGTCAATCCGCAGCAAGCGGTTCCCATGGACTGGACATCAATCAAGACGATGTCCGGAGAAAATTGCTTGAATTGATCCATGAGATCGGCGCAATTCGCGCTCAGGTTGATCACCGACGATGAAATTTCCGTCTTTAGAATATCAGCCAACATCTGCCCGTAAGTCAGATTGTTATCGATGATCATGATTTTCGGCATCGGGGTCTCCCTTTTTTCTTCAGACGCCATTGTCTGCCTGGCCGATAGAGTAAGGAAAAGCCACATGAAAGTAAATCAGGTGATGGCCTTATTTATGACCGGGCAAGACCCTATTCTGAAAATGATTCATGCGGAGAATTCTGTTTGGTGCTTTACGAACGAGTGATCTCATGGTAGGTTGACAACAATTAAATATACCGAAAAGAAACCTTATGGATGCGGAAAAAAAGAAAATCGTTATTGCCGAAGACCACACGATTCTCCGGGAAGGCCTGAAAGCAATGCTTTCCTCGATCACCGGGCTGGAAGTGATCGGCGAAGCCGAAGACGGACGCGAAGCCGTCCGAATCGCCTCGGAATTGAAACCCGACCTCATGCTGATGGACCTTTCCATGCCCAGGATGAACGGCATTGAAGCCATCAAAGAAATCAAGAAACAGCATCCGGAAATCAAAATTCTCGTTCTCACCGTATACAAAACAGAAGAGTACGTTCTGGCCAGTCTTCAAGCCGGGGCGGATGGCTACATTTTAAAGGAAGCAAGCCGTGCCGAATTTTTACTGGCCATCAAGAACGTGCTGATGGGTAAGCACTACCTGAGCCCCGAAATTTCGGGAAAAGTGATTGAAGGTTATCTGAAGGGCAAACAGGAAAACGTCCCTGTCACGGTCTGGGATACGCTCACCTCCCGGGAGCGGGAGATTCTGAAACTGGTGGGAGAGGGATATAAGAACCGGGAAATCGCCGACGATTTGTGCATCAGTATGAAAACGGTGGAAAAACATCGGGAAAATCTGATGAAAAAGCTCGATCTGCATACGGCATCGGCCCTGACGGCCTACGCGATCGAGAAAGGGCTGGTTACCCAATAAGGCGGCTCAATATTTACCAGGATGCGATAATGGCGGTGCCCTTATCCAACTGCGATTTGATCACCAGGGAGCCTCCGGTAAGTTCCGCCCTTTCCTGCATGCTCATCAGTCCCAGTCCCTCCAGAACCGGGATATCGTAGTTCAGGGCAACCTCCTTTATGTCAAAACCCTTGCCATTATCCTCGATCATCAGTTGAATCTTGTCTTTAACTTTTTTCAGGGAAACGAGCACGTGATTCGCCTGGCTGTGCTTTGCCGCATTGTTGAGTGCCTCCTGAAGGATGCGGTAAATAATGATTTTCAGGGGTTCCGGAATATCTTCCTCGGCAAGCTGAATATCCTGCTCCACTTTCATGCTGGTGTAAACCACCTGCAGTTCCCTGCAAAACCACGAAATAGTCGCCAGAATGCCCAGGTCGTCCAGAATAGACGGACGAAGATCCATCATGATTCTGCGGACCTCGTCAATGGTCTGCTTTAACAAGTTTACACCCGCATCCAGAAAACCCCTCGCTTTCGATATATCCTGTTTTTCATTGAGTTGAAGAAGGGTATTTTCAATGCTGAATTTGATCGCCGTCAGGTACTGCCCAATGCTGTCATGAAGTTCCCGGGCAATATGTTTTTTCTGCCGCTCCTGCACCGTCATGAGTTGCGCGGACAGCACCCGCAACTGTTTTTCCGATTTCCGAAGTTTCAATTCCGCCACCTTACGCTCCGTGATGTCTTCCATATGGCTGATGACGGAATCCGGCGGCATGTAGGTGAACGTAAACACAATAATCTTTTGTTTATTGTTCGTGAACATCTGGTAAGGCGTTTCACGCTTGATCAAGTTGTGATCATTGAGGCAGGTATTCAAATTCAGCTGGATATCAGGTCTATCCTTATAGATGATGCTTGCCGGCTTATCCAGAAAGTTTCCAATCAACCCATCCGTGAAATCTTCCATGGTGATGTTATAATCAGCGATGATAAAATCATCGCCTTTTTTCTGCCAGGTAATCGTCGGAATGTTCGTAAGCCGGTATTGAATCTTGAGCCGCTCCTTCTCTGTCTGAATCATCTCTTCCATCTGCCGGAGCCTGGTTTCGTTTCGCTCCAATTCCGCTACTCTCTGGCGCAGGATGGCTACCTCATCTGTCATTGCCGGATCTTTTGTTTCGTTCACGTAAAACATCTCCCTGCTTCCATTAGAAATTTATGATTACTCGCCAGTAATTTATCATCTCTGCAAACAAAACAAAAGGAGTATAACTTGGAAGTCATGAAGAGAGCAGGTACCGGGATGGTAAAGGTGGAAAAGGACGGCGAATGCCGTCCGAACGGCTAGCGACGAATTTCATGTCAAATGGAGCGACATCGAAACCATGTTTTCATCTTTAGCGTCGAAGGCAAAATCACAGCGGCGGAAGATCCGGATCATGGCATAGTTTTCCTGAATCGTTTCCGCCCGGATCGTTTTGTATCCTTCTTTTTTGGCCAACTCGATGCACTGCTCGGACAGGGTAATGCCCAGCGATTTATGCTGCCAGGGATCAGAAATGATAACGGCGTATTCCGCTTCGCCCTCGCAGCGTTTGTTTTTGATCAGACGCGCGATGCCGAGGAACTTGTATTGATCGCCAACCTTCATTTCCGCGACAACGGCTACTTCTTCCTCCGGATTGATGTTGCAGAAACGCTGCGCCCGCTCCGGCGTTGCCTTGAAGGGTGATAGAAACCGCCGCCACAGGGATTTTTCGGAACAGCTGTTGACAAAATCCGTCCACAGGCCAATATCTTTGGGATTGATCAGACGCAGGCGCACGGGGGTGTCGTCCACCGAGAGCGTGTCGCAGGTCAGGTGACGGGCGATGGAATCGGTGATCGCGCTCTGGCGTCTCACGCCATAGTGATACATCTGCCCCAGGACTTCCGCCGCCATTTCCGCTGTGGAATATACCGGGAAGCCGGCCTGTTCCATTTTCACGACGTCGTTGATCATGAATTCCTTGCAGGCCACAACGCACATTACCGGCTTGCCCTGATAGTCGATGCTTTTCATTACGTCGACGAAGAAGCCCAGGATCTCACCCTGAAGCACGACGATGAAGCTGCTCACGTCGTTCGATTCTATGCCGATTTCAATCAGATTTTTTACCTGCTGGGGCGTCATGGAAAAAGAACAATCAACGGGATTGTCGGCGCTGGCATAGTCAGGCAGTGCGTTTTTTAATCGTTGCTCGAAATAGGGTTCCAGGGCGGCGAGGCGCATATTGGAGAGATGCAGCATATCGGTGGCCGCCACACCCAGCGATCCGGTGTAGGTGATCACCAGGACTCCGTCCCCTTTCGGAACGGGCTGTTTGGAAAAAGCGCGGGTCAGCGCGAAAAGATGTTCATTGTCCCTGGCCCGGATGACGCCGCTTTGCTTGAAGGCCGCGCTGTTGACTTCATCATTACCGGCCATCGATGCGGTATGTGAGGACACGGCTTTCTTGCCGGCCTCCGTTCTTCCCGATTTCAGCACAATAACGGGCTTGCGGACTGCCGCCCGTGTAGCTACATCGACAAAACGCTTGCCGCTGCGGATGTCTTCCATATACATGACGATCACCGAGATATGATCGTCGTCGCTTAAGTATTCCAGAATATCCGTTTCATTGATATCCATCTTGTTGCCGATCGTCGCCACAATGCCGAAATCGAGCACATTGCTCAATCCGGTGAGAATGCCCGCGGCGTAAACACCGGCCTGGGCCACCATGCCGACATTCCCTTTTTTCAGATCGGAAAGCAGCCCGATGGACTGGACCATGTTGTGATGGGTGTTGATGACTCCGGAACAATTGGGACCGAGCACGCGGCAGCGGTGTTCGCTGATAATCTTTTGAATCCTGGCCTGAGCCTCCCGGCCTTCTTTGCCGCTTTCGGCGAACCCCGCCGCTTCCACAACGATAAACCGGACGCCCTTTTCGCAGCAGTCGGTAATAGCCGATTCGACCGCTTTGGCCGGAACAATGACGATAGCCATATCCACGGAACCCGGCACATCTCGAATCGACTTAAAGGCACTGATGCCCAGCACGGAATCTTTATATGGATTGATCGGGTAGAGTCTGCCTGGAAAATCGTGGCTCAGCAGATTCCAGAAGACATTGTAACCCAGTTTTATTTTGACGTCGGAAGCGCCGATCACCGCGATGCTTTTCGGATAAAAGAAATCGTGCAGGCTTTCGCGGCCGGTTGCCGTGACGTTAACGTGCTGGGCCGGCTCGCTGACAAACATCCGGGCATCCACGGTCACGTTACCATCCGGATACAGAAACAACGGATTGATATCCAATTCTTTGATTTCGGGATTTTCCACGACCAGCCGTGATATCTTCACAAGCAGCTGCTGAAGGGAAACCAGGTCGACGGCCTGGCCCCGATACCCTTTCAAAATATCCGAACCACGGATATCTTCGATCATTTGTATGGCGTCCTTTTCGGTAATCGGCAGAATGCGGAAAGAAACGTCGCGCAACACTTCGACAAACACGCCGCCCAGACCGAACATAATCAGGGGGCCGAAACTGGGATCGCGTGTCACGCCGATAATGGCTTCAATGCCCGCTTTGGCCATGCGCTGCACGGCGACGCCTTCGATATGCTGGTATTTGAATGTTTCCGTAATATCACGGTAAGCTTTGCGCGCGTCGACAGCGTTCATCAGATTGAGCTTGACGCCGCCCGCATCCGTTTTGTGAACAACATCCGGCGAAACAATTTTCATCACCACGGGGAAACCGATTTTATCGCAAATGGCCAGCGCTTCATCCTCGGAGCGGGCCACCAGATAACCCGTTGTAGGGATGCCGATGCCTTCGAGGATTTCCTTGCTTTCATGTTCCATGAGGTAGCTGCGGTTATCCCGAACGGCCTGATGAATCATTTCAACTAACTCATCGTTCAGGAACCTGCCTTGTTTGTCCAAGGGCTTCATCCGGTTGACAGGTGTTGTCGACTTCACATGCTGCGCTGCTGAAGATGCCTCGTCCATCATATCCCCCTCCCTGTCGAGCCGCATCCATGGTTTTTACCGCATCAAACCGATAACGAACTCGAACACAATAGCAGATTAACACAGGTGTATAAATGATTGTATCGGCAGAAGGCTTATTTGCGCGTCGGAGAAGTGCCGGATGATATGACGGATTTTGTCCGACAGGCTGTCAGATAGGAGGTCGCGAGACGGTTGACGATCTGAACAAACCCCTGGGACGCGTGGAACAGATCAAAGTTTTGTCATTGCGAGTCCCGATGTCGGGACGTGGCAATCT
>CAYULE010000068.1:6719-11168 GCA_964445385.1 uncultured Smithella sp. | reverse complement strand
GTGGCATTTTTTTATTCTCTATCTAAGGCGATTATGCTACAGGAAACGGGTTATTGATCAAATGATAAAGGAGTAAAGGTCTCCCCATGACAAATACGAAAACAGTTCTTATCCCGACGATCCTTTGCGGTGGCGCGGGAACCCGGCTCTGGCCCCTGTCCCGCGATGAATACCCCAAACAACTCCTGCCCCTGGCGGGGTTGGAAACGATGCTTCAGGCAACCGTCCGGCGCATGGGTGGATTCGCGCATGAAAAAGCCGCGCTGGCCGGGGCTCCGATGGTGGTCTGCAACGAAGATCACCGGTTCCTCGTTGCGCAGCAGATCAAAGGGATGGGGTATGAGGGCGTCTCCATCATTCTGGAACCCATGGGGCGTAATACCGCTCCCGCCCTGACATTAGCCGCGCTTCAGGCAACAAGAAACGGCCAGGACCCTCTATTGCTCGTCATGCCGGCCGATCATGTTATTGAGGATGTCGCTGCTTTCCACCGGGCGCTTTCCACAGGGATTCAGCCCGCCCTTTCCGGCGCCATTGTTACCTTCGGGGTTGTTCCCGATTGTCCGGAAACAGGCTATGGCTATATCCAGGCCAATCAACAAATACCGATCGCTGATCAGGTTTTTCCGATTATCCGCTTTGTTGAGAAGCCTGATCGTGAAACGGCCCGTGTCTATCTTGCGGAGGGCGGCTATTTCTGGAACAGTGGCATGTTTCTGATGCGGGCCGCAACCTGGCTTACGGCCATGGGGCAGCTTCAATCCGAAATGTTAACCGCTTGTACTGCCGCCTTTGAGCAGGGAAGCCGGGATGACGACTTTTTGCGGCTGGATCGGGAAATATTTTCTACCTGTCCTGCCGACTCCATCGATTATGCGGTGATGGAGAAGCTCGGCGCTTTATCCGATCCCTCCATTCATGGTGCGGTTGTGCCGCTGAATGTGGGTTGGTCGGACGTCGGCGCCTGGGATGCCGTGTGGAAAATTAATAAAAAAGATGAAAAAGATAACAACGTTTCCGGTGACGTTGTCCTGGCGGATACGCGCGGGTCCCTGGTTTTGTCTACATCCCGTTTAGTGTCCTGCGTGGGCGTTGATGAGCTTGTCGTTGTTGAAACGCCGGACGCCGTCCTGGTCGCAAAGAAGGATCGGGTGCAGGATGTCAAGCAGATTGTCACGGCCCTGAAAGCGAAGGGACGCAGGGAAGGGTCCGGCCATCGCAAGGTTTACCGTCCCTGGGGCTGGTATGATTCCCTTGAGCACGGGGATCGATTTCAGGTCAAGCGGATTGTGGTCAATCCCGGGGCCATTCTCAGTCTGCAGTTACATCGTCATCGATCCGAACACTGGGTTATCGTTGCCGGTACAGCTAAAGTTACCTGCGGCGATAAAACGATTATTCTCAACGAGAATGAATCCGTCTTTATCCCTGTCGGTGAAAAGCACCGTGTAGAAAATCCCGGCCAGGTTGCCCTGGAAATCATTGAAGTTCAGTCGGGTTCTTATCTGGGAGAAGACGATATCGTACGCCTGGAAGATCAATATGGCCGGGCATAAAGAAAGTTCAACGTTCAATGTTCTATGTTGCCGTCTTTGAGCATAGAACGTAGAACATAGAACGCAGAACATAGAACGTAGAACATAGAACATAGAACTTTTTGTAAAGGAGTATCATATGAACAAAGTTGCTCTAATCACCGGTGTTACAGGACAAGATGGATCTTACCTGGCAGAATTTTTGCTCGAAAAAGGATACGAGGTCCACGGCATTAAACGTCGTACCTCTCTGTTCAATACGGACCGCATCGACCACCTTTATCAGGATCCTCATACGGGGGATCGCCGCTTCATACTTCATCACGGAGATCTTACTGATTCGTCGAACCTGATCCGGATTATTCAGCAGATTAAGCCCGCAGAGATCTATAATCTGGCGGCTCAGTCTCATGTGGCCGTGTCTTTTGAGGAACCGGAATACACGGCCAACTCCGACGGGATAGGCACGTTGCGCATTCTGGAAGCCATCCGGATTCTGGGGATGGAGAAGACCGCCCGGTTTTATCAGGCCTCCACGTCCGAGCTTTTTGGCAAGGTTCAGGAAATTCCCCAGAAGGAAACGACGCCGTTTTATCCCAGAAGCCCCTATGCTGTGGCCAAACTATACGCCTACTGGATTACGGTGAACTATCGCGAGGCTTACGGGATTTACGCCTGCAACGGCATTCTCTTTAATCATGAATCCCCGGTCCGTGGCGAAACGTTTGTCACCCGCAAGATTACACGTGCCCTTGCCCGGATCAAGCTGGGACTTCAAGATGCCCTTTACCTGGGCAATCTCGCCGCCAAGCGGGACTGGGGTCACGCCCGTGACTACGTGGAAATGCAATGGCTCATGTTACAGCAGGACCAACCGGAAGATTTTGTCATTGCCACAGGCGTTCAGTACAGTGTGCGCGATTTCATCGATGCCGCTGCCGAGGAACTGGGAATGAAGATTGTTTGGGAAGGTCAAGGTTTGGATGAAAAGGGCTACTGGCTTACATCTGCATCCGGACAGAAGAAGGATAGAAAGCTGATTGTCCAGGTTGATCCCCGTTATTTCCGGCCGACGGAAGTTGAAACCCTGCTGGGTGACCCGACAAAGGCGAAGGAAAAACTGGGCTGGACGCCCAGGATTAGCTTTAAAGAACTTGTTTCGGAAATGGTTAGAGAAGACCTGATGTCTGCAGAGCGTGACGAACTGATCAAAAAACACGGTTATACGGTTTACAGCCGTAATGAGTAAATCAAGGACGGAACTGGAGCAAAAATTGTCATGAAGAAATTTTTAATAACCGGTTTTTCAGGATTTGTCAGTCGTTACTTTATCGAATATCTTGAAAGTAATGAGATACGCGCCTTTATCAAAGGAATTGATGTTCATCATCCGGACATCAATCCGGGAGCGTTCAAACATGTTAAATATGATTTTGAGAGAATTGATCTTCTCGACAAAGGAAAAGTAGAGAATATTATTTTTGAATTCCAGCCGGATTATATATTGCATCTGGCCTCTTTCAGCAGTGTAGCGTTCAGTTGGAAAGAACCGAACATCAGCTTTCAAAACAACACGAATATCTTCCTGAACTTATTGGAGGCCATCAGAAAATTAAATATTGCCACCCGCATCCTGTCTGTTGGTTCATCTGAAGAATACGGTAATGTCGAACAAAAAGATTTGCCCTTGACCGAAGATCATCCCTTAAAACCGGTCAGCCCTTATGCCGCGGCCCGGGTATCCCAGGAATTGCTCTCCAATATTTATGTTCGCGGCTATGGTTTGGATATTGTGATGACGAGATCGTTCAATCACATCGGTCCATTCCAGAAAGATGTTTTTGTGTTGCCGTCGTTTGTCAAACAAATTGTGGAAATGAAGTACAACGGCGCCGGCGCCAATAAATTAGTGACGGGCGACATAACGATCATTAGAGATTTTTCAGATGTCCGGGATATTGCTTCCGCGTACTATGGGTTGTTGACGATGGGTACAAAAGGTGAAGTCTATAATGTGTGTAACGGCACAGGCTGGTCCCTGAAAGAAATTATCGATAAGATAAGTACAATTCTGGAAATAGAAGTGGAGACGACACCCAATGCCGGTTTGTTTCGGCCGGATGACAATCGAGCCATCGTCGGTTCTAATGAAAAATTGAGAAATGCCGTCAAGTGGGCGCCGAAATATACACTCGAAGATACCCTCAATGAAATGATTCTATACTGGCAAAAGCAAATCAATGTGACATAGACCACCAGGAATCATGCAGATCCAGACGATCTGAGCAATCCATAACCGAAATCCTTTATTTTATAAGTCATTATTTATACTTGAACCATTTAATCTTCTGATTTATTCCTTGACAGCTTGTTTCATTTTTTATTAAGTGATGCGTTCACTCCATGAACAGGTTTATTAATCGATGGTGATGCAAAAAAATAGAAAAACAGAAATAAATGAAATCTTTATGCTTTTGCATGAAATTAATGCAAATCCACAAATATCGCAGCGCGATCTTTCTAATCGTCTGGGGTTGAGCCTGGGTAAAATAAATTTTCTGATCAAAGCCATGGTGGAAAAGGGCTTTATTAAGACTGAAAATTTTAAGAATTCCAAGCATAAAATTGCTTATTTATATTTATTAACGCCAACGGGCATAGAAGAAAAAGCAAAGATTACCTATCATTTTCTGAAACGGAAGATGATGGAATATGAAAAGCTGGAAGAAGAAATCCAGCAGTTAAGAAAAGAAGTTGATCTTCTGGATATCACAATGGCCGATTTAAAATAAGGTCTGGTTATGGCAATCATCACTTTTGCCCGTAACCATGATGCAAGTTTCCTGAAAAAGTGCAGCTGAGTAATCCAGAGGGCGGAGCTGTATCAAGAGACTTTTAGATTTTGAAAGATAAT
>CAYULE010000068.1:0-6619 GCA_964445385.1 uncultured Smithella sp. | reverse complement strand
GAGTAATCCAGAGGGCGGAGCTGTATCAAGAGACTTTTAGATTTTGAAAGATAATTTCTGTTCCGGGAGGAGAGTACATGATGCTTTTTATAAATAAACATTTTGGTCGAATCATTCTGTTGGTGATCGTGTTAACTATTTTTGCGTGCGGATCGGGTGGCGATAAAGATTCTCCCAAAAGCAGTTCTCAGGAAACTATCCGTATTTCGGGCGCCTGGGCGCTCTACCCCATGATGATTCGCTGGGCTGACGAATACAAAAAGACGCACCCCGGTTGTCAGATTGATGTTGCCGCGGGCGGCGCCGGTAAAGGCATTGCTGAAGCCCTCACCGGTCTGGTCGATATCGGCATGGTTTCCCGAAACATCAAACCGGAAGAAATACAGCGGGGAGCAAAATATATTCCAGTCGTGAAAGACGCGGTTTTTCCCGTTATGAATGCAAACAATCCCGTCATGCAGGAAGTAGCAGCCAAAGGGCTGAAGAAAAACCAGTTCATGGCGTTATGGATCGAAGGTAAATCCTTTACCTGGGGGCAGTTAACCAGCGGTAAGAACAATGATTCTGTTCATCTTTTTACACGTTCTGATTCCTGCGGGGCGTCAGAAACCTGGGCGGCTTATCTGGGAAAACACCAGGAAAATCTCAAAGGTGTGGGGGTTTATGGCGATCCCGGCATTACAGAGGCGGTGAAAAAAGATATCCTGGGTGTCGGGTATAACAATTTAAATTATGCGTATGATATGAAAACCGGTCTCCCGCAGCAAGGCATCCGGATCATTCCCGTGGATATTAATGAAAATGGACGCGTTGATCCGGAAGAAGATTTAAGCGCCAAAGAAAAAGCGATTAATGCCGTGCGTAAAGGCCTTTACCCTTCGCCTCCTGCGCGCGATTTGTATATTGTTGTTAAAGGACAATTTTCGGGAGCTGTGCGTGAATTCGTCCTCTGGATCTTGACGGATGGACAAAAATTCGTGGATGAGGTGGGATATATCAGGCTCTCCGATGCGCAAATTCAGGAAGCCGTCGGGAAGGTGAAAAACTAAAAGAAGATGTTTTACCGAAAAGCCAAAAGTGCTGTTGCCGGTGCGCTGATCCGTTTTTCCCATTTGCTGCTATACGGGATTGCCTTTCTGATGGTGGGTATTATTGTGGTCAAAGCCGCGCCGATGTTAGGTTCAATTTCGCTGGGACAACTCCTGTTCACGTCAACCTGGTCTCCTCAACAGGGACAATTCGGCTTTCTGCCTTTTATCGCGGGGTCGCTGGCGGTCACGGCGCTGGCCATGATTTTTGCGCTACCCGTCTGTTTGATGAGCGCCGTGTATATCACAGAGTACATGAATCATCGCCTGCGCAAATGGATTCGCTTGTCAATTGATATTCTGGCAGGTATTCCGTCCGTGATCTTCGGCCTCTTCGGTGTGTTGACGGTGGTTCCGGCGGTCCGGTTGCTTGGTGAGGCCATCGGCAGGCAAACCACCGGTTATAGTCTTCTGGCCGGCGGCGTGATTCTGGCACTCATGATCAGCCCTTTTATCATTTCTTTATCTGTTGAAGTCCTGATCAACGTTCCGCGGGAGGTCAGGGAAAGCGCTATTTCTCTGGGGGCTACAAGATGGGAAGTGATTTGGCATGTCCTGTTGAAAATATCACGGCCCGGCATTATCGCCGCCATTGTGCTCGGTCTGGCCAGGGCCGTCGGTGAGACCATGGCGGTGATGATGGTCGCGGGCAACGTTGCTAAAATCCCCGGTCACCTCCTGGATCCCGTCTATCCTCTGCCGGCGCTGATTGCCAATAACTACGGCGAGATGATGTCGATTCCGAAGTATGATTCGGCGCTGCTGTTTGCCGCTCTGATCCTGATGGTGATGGTTGCGGGTTTCAGCATTGCCGCTCATGCGGTTCTTTCCCGGATGCACAGGAGGTATTCTTCTTAAATGCTGAACCGCAAACAGCAGGAGATATTTTTTAAGCGATTAATGCAGTTGTCCCTGATTTTACTGCTCGGCATGCTTGCCGGTGTTATTCTCGTTATTCTGATCAAGGGCGCTTCCGCACTGAGTTTCTCCATGCTCATCGATACACCGAAAGGCGGATATTATCTGGGGGGTGAAGGAGGCATTGCCAATGCCATTGCCGGTTCCCTGTATCTTGCTTTTGGCGCATCCCTGTGCGCGTTGCTGTTCAGTCTCCCGGTCGCCTTCGCGCTGCAAAAGGAATATGCCAGTTCCCGTCTTGCCGGTATCAGCCGGGTTGTCCTGGAAGTGCTGTGGGGGACTCCTTCCATTGTTTACGGCGCTATCGGTTTTGTGGTGATGGTTTATTTCGGTATTCGCGCGTCTCTTTTGGGGGGGATCTTTGTGTTGACACTCCTGACAATGCCTATTATGGTCCGGTCGATGGAAGAGATCCTGCGCATGGTTCCCGGGGAATTAAGAGAGATTGCCGTCTCTCTGGGCACAACGCGGCTGGAAACAGCATGGATCATTTTCAGGCAGGTCATCCCCGGCATTGTCACGGCGGTGATTCTCGCTTTCGGCCGGGCGATCGGGGATGCGGCTTCCATTCTTTTTACGGCCGGATATACCGATCATATGCCGCGATCCTTGATGGATCCTGTTGCGTCTTTGCCTCTGGCCATTTTTTTTCAGATCGGAACGCCCATCCCGGAAGTGCAGGAACGGGCTTATGCCGCCGCGCTGGTTCTTCTTTTGATTGTGCTGGTCGTCAATATTGCGGCAAGAATACTGGGTGAACGTTTCTCAAAAAATGTAATCCGTTAGGAAATTAACGATGCCCCATATACAGATACATGATCTATCGGTTCACTATAGCAACTTAGAAGTACTCAAACAGGTTACGCTCGATATCCCCGACCGTCAGATTGTCGCGATTATCGGTCCCTCCGGCTGTGGTAAAACAACGTTGCTCAAAAGCATGAACCGGCTTCTGGACCTTTACGATGAAGTATCCCTGACCGGATCGGTTGTCATTGATGGGATCAATATTTATGATCAGGATGCCGACCTTCTGGCTTTGCGGAAAAAGGTCGGGTTTCTTTCCCAGCGGCCTTATCCGCTGCCCATGTCCATTTACAATAATGTTGCGTTCGGACCGAAGATTCACGGATTAAATGGATCGGGGATCCCGAAAAAGGCAGCCCAGGTAGCTTATAAAAATGCCCGTTCCACCATGGATCATTGCGTTGAACATTATTTGCAGCTGGCCGGTCTCTGGGACGAGGTGAAAGACCGCTTGCACAGTCCCGCTGCGAAACTTTCCATCGGGCAGTTGCAGCGCCTGGCATTGGCCAGAACGCTGGCTGTGGAACCGGAAGTGATTCTTGCCGACGAACCTACGTCGGCCCTGGATCCCGTTTCCTCCAAGATCGTAGAGTCCCGGTTCAAACTTTTAAAACAAGACTATACTCTGGTGGTTGTGACCCACATCCTCCGTCAGGCAAGGCGTCTGGCCGATTATGTGGTCTTTATGTACATGGGCGAAGTGGTGGAATACGGCCCCGCCGAAGAACTATTCAATGCCCCGAAAGATGAACGGACGCGGGCCTATTTATCAGGAGAAATCAGCTGATGTCCTCATACAGCATGCCGTATCTCAAACAACTCGAATCAGAATCCATCCATATTCTGCGGGAGGTCGCGGCGGAATTTAAAAACCCCGTTTTGCTCTATTCCGTGGGAAAGGACTCCAGTGTCCTGGTGCGCCTGGCGCTGAAGGCTTTTTATCCAGGCCCGATTCCTTTCCCTCTGATGCATGTGGATACCGGCTTCAAGTTTCCGGAAATGTACGCGTTCAGGGATGCCTTCTGCAAAAAACTGGATGTCCGGCTGATTGTGGAACGCAACGAGGAGTGGATTGCCAACGGATGTCATCCCCTTAAGACCGGTGTTGATAAATGTTGCAGTCATCTCAAAACCGGGGCCTTGCTCACCGCCATCAAAAAACACGGTTTTGACGCGGCCATCGGCGGGGCTAGAAGGGAAGAAGAGAAGTCGCGGGCCAAGGAGCGCGTCTTTTCTCTCCGGGATGCCTTTGGTCAGTGGGACCCGAAGAATCAGCGGCCGGAAGTCTGGGATCTTTACAATACGCATATTAATGAAGGGGAGACCGTGAGAGTTTTCCCGCTCAGCAACTGGACGGAAAAGGATATCTGGCAGTATATTAAAATAGAAAATATTCCGGTGGTGCCGATCTACTTTGCCATGGAACGGAAGGTTGTCCGGCGCAACGGCATTCTGATTCCACTGTCGTCGGCATCCATGGTCGCCGAGCATCCGGCCGGCCCGGTGGGAAAAGAAATTATTGAGACCGTGCGTTGCCGTTTCCGGAGCCTGGGATGCATTCCCTGCACCGGGGCTGTTGCGTCAACAGCGGTCAGTATTGATGAGATTATCACCGAAGTGATCATGGCCAAAAAATCGGAACGGGAAAACCGGGTCATCGATTTGACCGGTGATGCTTCGATGGAGAAGAAGAAAAAAGAGGGATACTTTTGACAACCAGTAAAGAACATACCCTGCTGCGGTTTTCAACAACAGGCAGTGTGGACGACGGCAAATCAACATTAATCGGACGGCTGCTGTATGAAACAAAGACCATTTTTGAAGATCAGTATGCCGCGATAGAAAAAACCTCCCGCAAACGGGGGATGGTGGAAGTCGATCTGGCGCTCCTTTTGGACGGCTTATCCGCCGAGCGGGAACAGGGAATTACCATTGATGTTGCGCATCGCTATTTCGAGACGGCAAACAGAAAGTTTATTATCACGGATAGTCCCGGCCACGAGCAATATACGCGGAACATGATCACCGGAGCATCCACCGCCGACTGCGCCATCATTCTGATCGACGCCCGCAACGGGGTGCTTACACAATCCAAACGCCATGGATTTCTCGTTTCCCTCTTGCGGATTCCTCATTTGGTGGTCGCCATCAACAAGATGGATCTGGTGGATTATTCTGAAGATATTTATAACACGATCGTTGAGCAATATACCGAATTCTCTGAAAAGCTGGATATCCATGATCTTGTCTTCATCCCGGTTTCCGCTCTCAAGGGCGACAACGTGGTGGAAAAAAGCGCGAACATGCCCTGGTACGAGGGTGCTTCATTGCTCCATTATCTGGAGACCGTGCATGTTTCGGCCGACAGGAATCTGGTGGACTTTCGTTTTCCGGTTCAGTACGTCATCCGGCCGCATCAGGATTTCAGGGGCTTTGCCGGCAGGATTGTTTCCGGCACACTGAGTCCGGGAGAGGAGATGGTTATTCTTCCTTCGGGCAAAACGACACGTGTCCGATCGATCGTCACCTATGATGGAGAACTCACGGAAGCTTTCGCCCCGCAGTCCGTCGTCCTGACCCTTGAAGACGAGATTGACGTCAGCCGGGGTGATATGATCGTCAGGAAGAATAATCTTCCTTATATCGGGACGAATTTTGAAGGCATGATCTGCTGGATGGATGATGTGCCCATGTCCCTCAACAAACCGTATCTTTTACTCCATACGACGCGGACGGTTAAAGCGTTTGTTTCCAGAATTATTTATAAAGTGGATGTCAACAACCTTCATCGTCATCAGACAGACACCCTCAGTCTGAACGATATCGGCCGGGTCGAGCTTCAAGCGACATCGCCGATCTTCTCCGATCCTTATAAAATTAACCGCAGCACGGGTTGTTTTATCATGATCGACCCCCTGACCCATCACACGGTGGCGGCGGGGATGATCCGGGGGTTATCCCGATCCGTTGATGATATTCTTCCGAAAGATGAAGCGGCCGTGTCCAACCGGAACAAATCCCCGGATACGGTTTGGCGGGATTGGAACATTGATCGCCTTGCGCGTGAAGCGAATCACCATCATAAGGCCGCGGTTCTCTGGCTTACAGGATTATCCGGGGCGGGAAAATCAACCGTCGCCATGGCACTGGAAAAAAAGCTTTTTGAACTCGGTCACCAGACCATGCTTCTGGACGGCGACCAGCTGCGCCACGGTCTGTGCGCCGACCTCGGCTTTTCCGAAAAAGACCGGCAGGAAAATATCCGGAGAGCGGCTCAAGTGGCGAGGCTGTTTTTCGAATCCGGCCACCTGGTTCTTTGCACATTTATTTCTCCGTTTGCCCAGGATAGAGCCATCGCCCGTTCTTTAATTCCGGAAGGGCGATTTTTTGAAATTCATGTCTCCTGCGATCTTAACGTGTGCAAACGCCGTGATCCCAACGGGCTATATCAGAAGGCCATCCGTGGAGAAATTAAGAATTTTACCGGTGTGTCATCGCCTTATGAAGCGCCCGATCATCCGGAAATTCTGCTGAATACGGATCTGCAAAGTGTGGAAGACAGCGTTGCCTGTATTCTGAATAGGCTCAAAGAACGGGAGATTATCGGGCGATGATCAGATACCGGTTCTATCTTCCGCCGGCGGAGGTGTCACGAAGTGACGGAGGTGGATAAAACAATGATGCAAAAACTTATTTATAACAAACCGAGACCTTTGCAAAACTGTATAAACCAACAATTCTGTCATTCCCGCGAAGGCGGGAATCCAGTATTATCGATGATTTCCTGGATTCCGGTTTTCACCGGA
>CAYULE010000067.1:3164-12358 GCA_964445385.1 uncultured Smithella sp. | reverse complement strand
TGTTCATACGTGTTGCCTGACCTGGCTTCAATACGGATTCTCTCCTTCGGCACACCGAAGTTTTCGGCCATTTGCGCCATTAATTCCGCATCCGATATCTTACTGTCACCTTTCCCGGAACAGACAAGATAATTAGCATTGTATTCTTTATACATTCTAACGGCATGAGCCAGCCTTACCATCGTGGACTCGCCAGGAAACGTTTTGTTGAGGGACTTGATGTCATAACTGCCTCCGCTCAATACCGCAACAACATCCAGCATTATTTTTTCTTCCGTCGGACGGCTTTGAATATAGTCTTTCTCTAACTTATAACTCAGATAATTGGATGTAGGCTGAATGCTGAACCCATAGAGTAAAATGAGAGTAAGTAATGAAAACAAGACACCACTCTTTTTCTTGCCGGTCGTAAGCCCCATGAATAAAGAAATGAGCAGTAGAATAAAAATGACAAAGACAGGATCAATAAATGACTTGAGCACATCGTAAATTTGTTCCATCGTCCGCCTGTTTTCCCTTATAAATTGTAATAAGTCTGATCCTGATACAGCTCCGCCCTCTCCGTTACACTAATGCCTTGTAACGTGACCTGAGGAAACGTAGGTCAATACAAAATAATATCAATATTGTCAATGATTTATTAGTCAAAAACGGTTTACAATTCAGGTGGTTTTATCGGTTATGGAAATGCCATTTAATAATCTGCATGTATACGGACAATTTTCGGCGAAGGCCTGCCGCCAGGCCCAGGGTAAATAGAACGCCGGCGGCGCTAAGCAGTGTATTCACGAGCAACCGGATAAAAATAATAACCGACGCAGCAAGGCTATATGCGCCACGGTGCCATTTACGCAAAAAATGGTAACGTGAACGATAAAACTCAATGCGCGATTTCGCATTGTGGCCGATACTTTGGCCCTGTAAATGATAAATTTGAGCGTCGGGCACCTGATAAATCTTCCATCCGGCGCGTCGCATGGCATAAGCCATATCCGTCTCTTCAAAGAAGAAAAAGTAACGTTCATCAAAGAAGGAAACTTCGTCCAATGCCTTTTTACGAATCATCATGCAGGCGCCGATTGCCGAATCCACGGTCAGCGGCGCGGTATGCTCATATCGCTTGCTCGGATAACGACGGGGGAAAAGGTATTCAAGAATCGAAGTGTTGGCGGCCAACGTAAAAAGCGTGGGGAAGGAGGCAATGGAATTTTGTTTACTGCCGTCGGCATTCAGTAACTGCCCGCAGACAATCGCCGCGCGAGGATTGACTTCGGCAAAATCCCACAGCTTTTTGACCGCTCCCGGCGTCAGTACGGCGTCCGTGTTAATCAGCAGGGCGTATTTACCCCGCATGACGGCAAAGCCCTGATTGTTGGCGGCGCCGAATCCGCGGTTATCCTGATTGGCAATTATCTTAACCTGCGGATATTGTTGCGCCAGTACCTCGACCGATCCATCAGAAGACGCGTTATCCACAACGATAATCTCGTAGGTCAATGCTTCGACTGTTTTAAAAATGGAATTCAGGCAGTCTTGCAGAAGGTCTTTCGTGTTCCAGTTGACAATAATGAATGAAATATCCATTGCCCATCACTTTTCGGACAAATGTCTTTCCCATCGCTTGGCATGCCTTAAGAAAACATACCCCGCGGAATTCATCGCAATGACAAATCCGGGAATGCCGTCTAAAAAACCGAGCTTCCAGAAGTAACATTCGGCAAATTTGCCCAGGGCGTGAAACATCCCGGCCACCACAAACCAGCCGCCCCTGGCCTGGCCCTGCCGCGCATAGATCTCCGAGAAACTGTTCATGGTGACCACCTGATCGGAGATATTCCGGTAGACATAGTGCAGAAACGGCTGAGTCAGGTTTCCGACTTCGCCTTCGACAACCAGTTTGTCATGAGGATTCACGCCCTGCCACGTCCCTCTGCCCCGGCGCACCAGACGCACCTTGCGGTCCGGATACCAGCCGCCGTGCCTGATCCAGCGCCCCAGATACCGGGACAATCTGGGCATGGAAAAACCGCCCGTATCCGGCCCGGCGGCAGCCACCGCTCTGAGTATTTCCGCCGCCAGCGGCTGGGGCACTTCCTCATCCGCATCCAGGCAGAGAATCCATTCATGCGTGGTCGCCGTGAGAGCAAACTGCTTCTGCGCGACATATCCCGGCCAGGGATTGAAAATGACTCTGGCGCCGGCCTTTTCGCAGATCGCCTGAGTACCGTCGCTGCTGCCGGAATCGACAACAACAATCTCGTCGGCGAAGCTCAAGCTTTTCAGCAAGCCTCCGATGCGATCGGCCTCATCTTGTGCAATAATGGCAACGCTGATTCTTTGTTTTTCCAAATTATTTTACTTTTTTCACGTCAGGTTCAGGTCCTTCGGGCAGGCATCAGCCGACCCCATTTTTACAACATGAATTATTTATTTTTCTGTGCTAGTAGTGTGTCAAATTACGTAAAGATTTTCTCTTATGTCAAAAATTGCAGTGGTCATACCCAAATATGGTTTAATCGGCGGCGCCGAACAATTTGCCGCCGAATTAACTGGAAAACTGTGTAGCAGACCTCAGGACACATTTCAAGTATTTGCTAACCGCTGGCAGTTGAATTCCGACGCGATCGGCTACCATAAAATTCCCATTATTTCCTTCCCTAAATTCCTGACAACACTCAGTTTTGCCTGGTTTGTTCAACAACAGCTGCAACGGGACAATTTTTCCATCGTTCACAGCCATGAAAGAATCTTCGCGGCCGATCTGTTCACCATGCACGGCGTTCCTCATCGATACTGGGTTCATCAGATCCGCCGCAAGAGTATGAGCCTCTATGATCTGGCGACGGCCTGGGTGGAAAAAAAGCTTGTTTGTGATGGTCATTGCCAAAAGTTTGTTGCCGTTTCCGAGCTGACTAAAACCATCTTCCTTGCGGAATACCCCATCAATCCCGACCGGGTTTGCGTCATTCATCCCGGCGTGAATTTATCCGATTACGCGAGCAAAAACAAAGACAACGTGCGCCACACTGTCAGAAGTGCTTTAGGCATCGGCGCCGACGATCCGGTCATTGTCTTCGCCTCGATGAATTTTGAAATAAAAGGTCTTGATGACATTTTGCAGTCCCTGGCGCGGCTGAAAAAGCAAAACCACAACTTTAAATTGATTGTCGCCGGAAAAGGCAACCTCAAAAAGTATGAAAAAATTGCAAAAGAAGCGATGATCGCCGAAAATGTCATTTTCACCGGCATGGTCCAAAAAGATTATTTGATCGATCTTTATCTGGCAGGCGATCTGTACATGATGCTCTCCAAATTTGACACCTTCGGGATGGTCGTTTTGGAAGCCATGGCGGCAGGGCTCCCGGTCATGATCAGCAGTCATGTCGGTGCCAGAGATCTGGTGCAGGAGGGGAAAAACGGTTTTATCATCTCCGACACTTCAGACTTTGGTTTCATCGCCTCCAGACTCCAGCTGCTGTTTGATGAAAACATCCGCAGAAAGATGTCCTCCGCCGCGTATCAAACAGCTTCGGAAAACACCTGGGACAGCGTCGCGGCAAAATACCGGGATATTTATACAAATATTCTTACCGCAAAAAGCAGCCTGATTTCTTCATAAAATAAAACAGGAGTATTATTCATCAGATGACAGGACGGCCGGCACAGCAAAGCAAAATTCATCTTTTTCAGCAAAAGGTATTGATTATCAAATTGCAGTACGTGGGAGACACCATGGGTGTTGTTCCTGTCGTTGCGCTTTTGAAAAGGCAGGCTCCGGGGCTGACCGTCGATGTACTGATTCATAAGGAATGCGCTGAGCTGATCGAGTATGACACTGATATCGGCAAAGTGTGGGTGTACGATCGCGAGCAGGCCAAAAAGAGTTTTTTCTCGACGATAACCTATCATCTGCCCTTGATCATGAATCTGAGGAGGGAAAAGTATGATATCGTGATCGCCCTGACCCAGGGAGACCGGGCTTTCTTTTTATCATACGCTACCGGCGCGCCCCTGCGTCTCACTTACGAAATAAACAGTACATTAGCCAGGCTGATGACTGCCTTCGCGGATCAGCGAAACGTGCGCGGGCATTTTATCGAAATTGACGTCGACATCCTGAATTATTTTGGCATAGAAAACCGGGATGTCCAGCTGATGATTCCCATTCCCGAAGCCGTGCGCGCGAAAATCAGAAAACGGCTGACATCCGGAACAAGTTTGGACGACGTGATGGTGGCCATCCATCCCGGCGCCCGGAAAAAAATGAGACAGTGGAAACCGGACCGCTATGCGCAGATCGCATCACGTCTGCATGAACAATACAGGGCTTCCATCATTTTATTGGGCGGTTACCATGAAGAGCATCTGCTGGATGAAATTGAAAGCAAGATGGGTTTCGCAGCCGCCTTGAAGTCCTGCGATTTGTCGCTCATTGAAATGGCGGCCATCTTCAGCGAATGTCATCTCTTTATCGGCAATGATTCGGGTCCGGGCCATATCGCAGCGGCCGTCGGGTGCCCCACTTTAAGTCTTTTCGGGCCCAACTACCCGAGCATTTGCCGGCCCTATATTGATTCGGGCGAGGTGATATTTAAAGACCTGGATTGCTGTGGCTGCCGTCAGGAAGAACACTTATGTGTCCGTCCGGAAAATACTTGCATGGATCTGATCGCGGTGGATGAAGTCTGGCTTAAGGCGAAGGAAATGCTATCCAGGATGGACAGGTTAAATACAGGAACTTAAGCATGCTGCAGGACAACCGGTTAGAATCACAGGAGAGTCACCGGCCGGAAATATCATCAAGAAAAACAAGCGCGCCTGTACAAGGGATGGCACAGCCAGTGGGGTGTCCAAGACCCAATTTTATCTTGATCTTCAACAACATACCTGATAGGAGGTTCGCACTGTTGAAATAAAGGCACATTTATGCTCAAAAATTTATTGTCTTCCCATTTTGCACCCGAAATGCGAAGCAAAGATATCTTGTTCCAAATTTTAAATTACTTAATTCCCATCCTGGTGGGAACTTATGTTTTAGTTAACCCCCTGCCCTTTGCCAGCATCAATGAAATATGTTTTTATGTCTCCGTCATAGCGCTAATTACGCTGTTGATTTTCCGAAAAACAGATTTTACCCTGCGTTCGCCAATGACGCTGCCGTTTGCGCTGTTTTTTCTATGGGCCGTGTTCGGTTTATTTTTCGCGCTTGATATAGAAAACACCGTCCATGATCTCCGCTCCCATCTACTGAACTACCTGATTGTTTATTATTTACTGGTTAACTTTTTTCCTGAAAAAAGGCATCTGGAAATCCTCTCCCTGATATTAATTGCCAGCGCGACGCTATTTTCCATTGGCGGAGTGATCCAGTATTACTTTATCGAAGGGCATGCTTTTACCGAAAGAATGGGATTTACGTATAGAAAAATGCATACCGGTTTTATCGGCTTTATTACCATCTTTGGAGCCATTCTGTCTGTCCGTCACTTTCACCTGTATAAATCCGTTGCCTATAAGATATTATTTGCCGCCTGTTTCCTCATTAATGTCATCGTAACCATTCTTACACAGACCAGAAGCACCTTGATCGGCCTTGTTGCCGCCCTGGTTCTTCTGTGCTTCGCGAATAAAAAAAATACTGTTTTGATCCTGGTACTTATCCTGATTCTGGTTTTTGTGCCGGGTATGAAAACTCGAATTCAGGACCAGGGATTCTCCAAAGATATCCGAAACCAGATGTATCGTCTTTCAATCGAGGTGATTAAAGATCATCCGATTGTCGGCATCGGGTTCGGCATACAGACTTACGGCAAGAAAGACCTCGTCCCTCTGGAAAAATACAACCTGGAATTGCCGCGACAGTATCAGCAGCATGGGATCATCATCAACTCCCCCCATAGTACCTATCTTGATATTGCGATTCGTACGGGCCTGGTCGGCTTAAGTTTATTCATCTATCTCCTCCTTACGGCAGCAGGCATGCTCTGGTTGATATTTAAGCGTAGCAAGAAAGATGAATATCTCAGATCATGGTCTATTTACTTATTCACGGGATTGATGTCTTACCTCCTGCCGGCAGCTTTCGTTGACACCACTTACGGGCCGCGAGTAATTATTTTTTATACGATCCTGGCCATGATCACCATTGTGTGGAACCTTTCCCGAAAAGACCAACCGGCGTCTCTTAATGCCTGAGGGACACCATAGACTTCCAGATCAGGTTATTGGTGAAAGCCCGCGGAAAATTCAAGACATTATTCTAATTGTTGATTGGATTATTTATGAATCCGGATGACATCGGCGTCTACCGACATCTGCCATTCTTTCCGCCCTTGCTGTACGATTTGTCTGAGTTCTGCAAGCGTCGGATAATTGTTCTTTCCGGTAAATTCACGGGCATCATCAATAAGAATAACATGATCCGAACAGGAATGCTTCATAATGGCTTTGATCTCTTGAATAATCGGCGTATCCGAATCAGCCTTGCCGGTGACGCCACCCGAGTAATGAGCGTCCAGCCAGAACAAGCAGGGTTCTTTTATTTTTTTCAGCAACTTCGGTAATATTTTCCCGCTGTCACCCTGAAGAATCGTGACGTGAGGCATGGCAGAAAACTTACTTTTCGCACTCTGCGCCAGTTTCGGATCAAACTCGATGGAAATGATTTTAGGGAAACGATTCAGCAACGCCTCAACCATTTCACCCATATAAGTCCCGGTTTCGATAAACACGTGTAAATTGAACTTTTCCGCGTAATCCTTATTGATCATCTGTTTGACGGCATGCGGCGCCGGAACAGGACGGCCTTTCAGTTTCCATAACAGTACTTTTTTACGGGCGCTGACCGCGTCGTTTAATTTTTTGTGGGTTTTATAAATGATATTATCTTTATAGTTCATCGGGGCGACTTTTCAATTCCGGCTTTCCTTTATAATGATGCCGGTTGATAACATATCGGTCCCCTTTTTACTACATGATTTTTTTCTCTTATCCGCATGAGAGTAACGATGAAGCAGGCATTGCGGCTGAAACGATCCGTGCAATATTTCACTGTCCTTCCATGATTCGTTTGATCTCATCGGCATACAGAGGTCCCATCACCCGGTCACCAAAACCAGTGTAGTGGCCGGGCGGTTGACCGGGCGATTCCGACACAAGAACTCGATTCTGATCGTATTGGGAGAGCACGACCGTGGGATCAAAAAAAGCGATTCTCTTTTCCTGTGCTATTTCACGCAGCATTAAAATCAGTTCTGTCCGTTTTCCGATTGCGGCAACCTGTGGCGCCGCATGGTCTTCAGGTAGCGTGGGTCGAATAAGGGAGCGTGCGCGACGCGCCATTCCCGCGATCATGTTATTCACCCTGCCGGACGAGAGATGCTGTTCCGATATTTCAATGGCGGCGTTAATGTGGGAAACAAGAAGAATCTTTCTGGGGCGCACCAGATCCATAATTTCGGAAATATCATTTTCGATCTCCTGCCGATCCTGGTATTGCACCACCGTGTTCTCCAACACCTGTCGGGTCGTATCCTTGTAATAATGGAGTCGTCTGTCTACGGCCAGATGGTGGAGGTAATGTCCCTGAAACAGGTATTTTTTCATCGCACAGATTTCGATCACAAAAAGGTCCGCTTCATTGAATTGCTGTAAAAATTGGTCGGAATAAGCGACCGGCTGCCGGTTAAGAATACCCCGGCGGAAGCAAAATTGACTGACGGAGGCCGGAATTTCAATCTGTTTCGTAATATACTTTATTAATTGAATAATTTCCTTTGTTGAATGAACATAGGAAATGGCTTCATCGAAGTCGGTGCAACTATAATGCTGCCGGATGCTTCTTAACCGGCACGTTCCAAACAGGGCAACTTTCATGTTTCTATTTTCCATCATCTCCACGGGATTCATTTCGATTGCTGATGCATACCTTGATTGTGCTGATCTGTCAAACCGGCGTCGAGGCCATCCCTGAAACGGTCCAGCCATCCCGAACCGGATTCATGAAACGTACATGCGCAGTCTTGTTTTGGCCATGAGCCAGACACCAAGACAGGTTAACGTAAAAATAGCGGTAAACTGCAAAAGTCCCTCGGCCAAGGTCCGGGCAGGCAAAACCTGGCTCTGCTTTTGAAGCAAGGCGAACAAGGCCATCACGGCACAGATACAATACGGGTGGAGGGCAAAAATCCCCAATGAATATCGCGACAGCAGACGGGTCGGCCGACTTGCGGCGGTCCAGCCGGAAATAAAAAACGACACCAGCAATAACGTCCCGCAAAAGACGGACAATCTCCCGTAAGCCGACGTCCATCCGGTAAAAGACCATTCAGCAATAACACTCAGACAAAACCCGATTAAAAACAAAGGGCGATATTGAATAAATTTATTTTTATAATGGTAGAGATAGTAGGCAACCGGAACGTAAATGTAATAGCCTTTCATGGACCGGGTGTCGATGGATATCCCGTATAGAGGTGAAATAAAAAAGTACAGACACGAAGCAATGATGACAAAGACGGATACGATTAATTTAATCTTCTCCGGAAGCTTCAGGAATAAAAAAGTCAACACGGTGCACAGGATCAGCATATACAGGTAATAGAAAATGGAAGGCATGGCCGGCATAAAAGCGCCGAAGGGCAAATCAGGACCGCCGTAGCGAAAAATCGCTTTCAAAGGAAGAGGAAGAGGTCCTCCTAGAAGCAGATAAAGAATAAACTGAATGCCGACCCAAAACACGTAAATCTGAACCAATCTCAGGAGTCGTTTCTTCCAGTAATCTTCGACCCTGGATAATTTACCGATAAAAAGATACAATGAAATAAGAATAAACGAAGGTACGGCCAGCAGCGAAATATTGAAATAAAAAAATTGAAGAACTTTCCCGCCCCACAATGCAACAACGTGATGATCCGGCAGCATGGCCGCCGATATCGGCTTGGAATGCCAGACAACCACCAGGACAATGCAGATGGCCTTCAGGAGGTCGATTCCTGCGTCTCTACTCTGATCAGTCATGAACTTTTTCCAAATCAGCTAAAGCGTTAACCCTCTTTCCCCGTACAACCTTTACGTCCACTTTCCGGAGGAAATCACCGATCTGCTCCATCGTCAATCGCTTCCGATTCATAACCTGATACCCTTAAATGTGACACCCCATTCCAGCCCAATCCTGGCATAAACAGACCACCGGG
>CAYULE010000067.1:1568-3064 GCA_964445385.1 uncultured Smithella sp. | reverse complement strand
GGCAAGACGTTTCTGAGCATCAACACACCTATGAACATATCATCCATGATCATTGATATCATCATTCCCACCTATCATCGATACGAAATACTGACCGAGACGCTGGAAAGTGTCCGGGCTCAGACTTATGCCCGCTGGGAGTGCTGGATTGCCGAGGATGGAGAGAGTGAAAAAACTTATGCCATCGTTGAACCGTTTTTAAATGATCAGCGATTTCACTACTTACCCGGCGAACATTCGGGAACGCCGGCAACGCCTCGCAACAGGGCCCTGCAGGCAGGAAGGGCGCCCTATATCGCCTTTCTCGACGATGACGACATCTGGCTTCCTGAAAAACTGGCAAAGCAGATCGAATTTCTAAAAAATCATCCATACTGCGCTCTGCTGGGAAGCAATGCTTATATGATGAAGGAAAATCAGGATTACCGGAAAGACCATCTTCCCCTCTATTTTGAAAAAGCACCCTTTGGTCAGGTCCCCTACAAAAAACTTGTCGAGGACGATTACTTTATCAACTCATCGGCTGTGATCAGGCGATCCGCTCTAAAATATGCAGGACTTCAGAACGAGGCCCTGTACAAGGGCCCGGACGGAGAAGACCACGACCTCTGGCTCCGGATAGGACCGCTGGGAGAAATGTGGCTGATGCCTGATCCGCTCGTGGTTTACAGAGACTTCTCTGCCAAACACGCCTCTGCGGAAAAATCCGCCCTCGAGAGGCGTCGAACCTCGTATCTGATGAGACGCAACGTCTATCAGTCCGCCCTGACAGGAGTGGGTGAAACGCCGAGCCCGCTGCTTTTCCCGGAATATGAACGGCAGGAACGGTTATGCCGTAATGAAAAGGATTTCTATGCCGCAGGGCCCCGTTTTCTGGGACGGCTTCGGCACGATATCGGATCTGCGCTTGCTGATCTTTTTTATCTCCCGCCGTCCAAACAAAAGCGCAAAGAAAAAGCCATCCAGGCCTTTGCCGAATGCAAAGCCCGCTTCGTAAAACCGGAAAACCCTTCCACCGTTGAATGCATCGTCTTTTCCAAAGACCGGGCATTGCAACTACACGGCCTGCTGTCAACGCTTCGGGAAAAGGTCTTTCCGGCGGTGCGTGTCCACGTACTTTATCTGGCCTCCTCATCCCCACACCAGCAGGCCTATAAAGAGGTCAAAGATTTATTTATCAAAGATGTGTGTTTCATCCGGCAGGAAAGCGAACTCTCCTTCAAACATGACCTGATGGAAACCCTTTTGTCGCTGAGTTGTGACGCACTATTCTTCCTGGTTGATGATATTTTGTTTACAGAGCCACTGGACCTTCATGACGTTTTAAATTTCAATCCGGATGAATTTGTGCCCAGCCTGCGGATGGGGCAAAACCTGAATCGATGCTATGTTCTGCAGAAGCCTCAGCCCTTGCCGGACTTTCCGGATCACAAGGCCTGCGAAAAAGACAAAATCGTCTGGCGATGGGATAAAGCGGAACTTGACTGGAGCTATCC
>CAYULE010000067.1:0-1468 GCA_964445385.1 uncultured Smithella sp. | reverse complement strand
AAAAAGACAAAATCGTCTGGCGATGGGATAAAGCGGAACTTGACTGGAGCTATCCCCTATCCGTTGACGGTCATATTTTTTCAAGACGGGAGATGACAGCGATGGCATCCCTGATCTCCTTTCAGGCGCCTAATTCATTTGAAGACCAGTTGCAAATATTCAAGCCGTTTTTTAGCAACCGCTGCGGGATTGGATATAAAAAATCAAAAATCGTGAATATCCCCTGTAACCGCGTTCAAACAGAAACTAAAACTATCTCCGGCGGCGCCGATCCGGACGAGTTGCTCAAACAGTGGCAGGATGGATATCAAATGGATTATAAAAAAATATACGGGATGGTGAACGAAAGCGCTCACCAGAATATCACGTTACCACTGACCCTGAGAAAAAAAGCATAACCCATTCCTGGAAAGTGGCTGAGGAAAATCTATGACGACCATTTTGTTTATCGCCATTTCCATTCTGATCATCCTGACGCTGCTGGAAACGGCCATGTATTACCTGACGCATTATCCGGAAATTTTAAGATTATTCTCCCGCCGATTCCGCAACAGCATGACCTACCTTTATATCCAGGGCGATCGCAAGATCATGCATTTTCAAAAAGGTTTCGGCGCGTACTCTCCCGATCTCGGCTACATCCTCCAACCGGGGTCTTTTACATTCAGCGAAATAGAGTTCAGCAATGAATACCGGATTAACTCACTGGGTGTGCGTGACAGTGAAGATGCCCTGGCGGCTCCGGAAATTGTTTTTCTGGGCGATTCATTTACGGTGGGCTGGGGGGTGGATCAGGACAAAACCTTCACGCAACTTCTCGGAGAAAAAACAAACTTCAAAACACTGAACACGGCGGTGCCGTCTTACGGAACCGTGCGGGAAATGATCATGCTGAGAAAAGTGGACCGGTCGCAATTGAAATGCCTGATTCTTCAATACTGCGATGACGACTACGACGAAAACAGGCTGTATTTTATTAACGGCAACCGTCCGCAGATTTTGAGAGAAGAAACTTTTCAAAGACTCACCCGGGAACACACAAGCGCCAACAAAAACTATTTCCCGGGGAAATATATTCAGCTTAAACTTAAAAAGAAATACAACGAATGGAAACCCCGGCCCGCTAAAACCGCCGACTCCCATCCCTTAAGCGATATTGACCTGTTCATTCATGTATTAAAGCAAAACGAAGATCTGCTGGCGCAAATTCCCATGATCGTTTTTGAAATGAACGGCATCAATCAAACGAACGATTTTACCGGGGCGTTGAGGAAAATAGCGGCCGACCCGGAGCAACCCGCGTTTATCCGGAATATGACCATTATTGATATGAGCCAATACCTGGAAGACAGGCATTTTCTTGTGCTCGACGGCCACCTGAATGAATCCGGCCATGTGGCCGTCACAAATGTTCTCTATAACGCCCTTTTGCAAAAAGGTATTCTGCCGCATTGAACCCTCTATCCAC
>CAYULE010000066.1:10833-12440 GCA_964445385.1 uncultured Smithella sp. | reverse complement strand
ATCGCCTGCAAACCGCCAGACAACTGGGCATGCACAAAAGCACACTGTATCGCAAAATCAAATCTCTGGGCCTGTCCCTTCCACAATAATCGCAGTAAAAGTCGCAATACCGCAACTTTTACTGCAACCAAGTCGCAGCATTGCGACTATATTCTCCACAAAAAAGCCTTTCTTTATAGTAAGCTATCATTATCACTGATTTAATTAAAAATTACTTTACCTGGCCCATTCCTTGCGTATTTACTTTTGGGACTAATGCGAGACGTACCCTAAGGTGCGCCTGACAACTAGGAGAAAATAAACAGTGCTCAGGCGACAATAAATGATTCATAAATCCCCAAAAGGACAGTAATACAAACAAAGGCTTTCCCGACGCAGCTCGTCAGATTAAACCCGCCGCTGAAGATGAAGTCCTCCATCATCCAATCCATAAGGAAAAGTGTAATCATATGCTGAAAATTTTGTTTCTGGAAACCCGCCCGCAATACCTGGCTCTGTCGGTAGTGCTCGTTTTTTTAGGAACATGTATGGCTTGGTTTCATAACGACTTATTGCATGTGGGTGACGCATTACTGGCTGGTTTTGGTTTAATGCTTACTCACGTCAGTGTCAACACCCTTAATGATTATTTTGATTATAAAAGTGGTGTGGATCTCAAGACACAAATAACTCCTTTCAGCGGCGGCAGTGGCATTCTGCGTGCTGGTCTTTTAAAACCCAAACAGGTTTTATGGATGGGGATAATAACCCTGTTGCTCGCGGTACCCGTCGGGATATATTTTATTTTATCTCAGGGATGGTTGTTATTGCCGCTGCTGATCGCCGCCGCGCTGTGCGTGGTTTTCTACACGCCGGTAATCTTAAAGCATAGATGGCCGGAGTGGTCGGCCGGACTCGGATTAGGAATGCTGCCCGTATTAGGGGCATATTTTGCGCAAACAGGAGCGTATACTTTGCCGGCGTTTTATTCCGCCGTACCTTCCTTTATTTTAGTGCATAATCTTCTTTTGCTTAATGAGTTTCCCGATGTCGAAGCCGATAAGACAGCCGACCGCAAAACGCTTCCCATTACCATGGGAAAGCCGAAGGCCGCCAAGGTTTTTGCGGCGTTGACTATAATCGTCTATCTCTGGATCATCGGAGGTATCGTTGCCCGGATAATGCCGGTATGGACATTGTTTGCACTTTTAACCCTGCCCTTTGCCGTCAAAGCGATTCGCGGTTCCTTACAGCCGGATAATATGTCCGGCCTGATTTCAGCGATGCGTGACAACGTGCTGGTCGTGCTGATAACCCAGTTGCTGCTGGCTGTCGGTTACATTCTGGCGGCGGTTGTATAAAGTGATAACTATATGAAAAATTTAATTTAATGACGGTAAATAAATGCTGAAAGATAATTATTTACGAACACACGACTATCTCCGGGTATCGGTTACGGATAGATGCAATCTCAGATGCAGGTATTGCATGCCTCCGGAAGGTGTTCAGTTTATGGCTCATGATGAAATTTTGAGAAACGAGGAGTTCATCAAACTGATTGATATTTTTGTCGGGATGGGCATAAAAAAAATAAGATTCACGGGGGGTGAGCCTTTTGTCCGGAAGGG
>CAYULE010000066.1:0-10733 GCA_964445385.1 uncultured Smithella sp. | reverse complement strand
AAAAGCACCCTGGAGGAAATTGACGATTTTCTCGATTACTTCGCCGACAAAAATATTACCCTGCGCTTTATTGAGAGAATGCCTGTAACAAAACAGGATGAATTTAACGAATTCATTCCGGCAGATGAACTTGTGAGAATACTGGACAGCAAGGGAATACTGACGAGAAAAAATACTGACGATACAAGTGTCTCTTTGAGATATGATCTTAAATATAAAAACAGCAACATCAGATTGGGCGTCATTCCTCCCGTGACCCACAGATTCTGCGCGACATGCAACCGGTTAAGAATAACCGCAGATGGTAATTTCAAAACATGCCTGCACTCCGACATGCACTACAACCTGAAGGATATGCTGAGAAGCGGGGCAGACGAAAACAATATTATTGAACATATTGTTTCGGCAATAAAAGAAAAAGGAGAAGGCCATAACATTAAATGTACCGCGGACAATACAGGATGCAGATCCATCACTGCCGGAATGAAGTCGATGTCCAGCGTCGGAGGGTAGCGGCTTAAAAAAGCTATGTATGCCGATTGCATTTTTTAGTCTGATATGCCATGACCGTTCATCTCTTAGAATGAAGTTGGCTGCTATTGAAACAATTTAGAAGAATCTTCTACCCAAAGGAATAAAAAATGATTGAACAGGAAGAATATCTTAGGTCCACGGACACAATAGACTGTTACAATGAAGCAATCCTTGCAAAGGTCCGCGAGTTAACACAGGGGTGCGACTCGCCGAAAGAAAAGGCGCTTCAACTCTTTTCTTTCGTTCGCGATGCCATCCCCTACAATCTTTATATGATCTCTGTCTTCAAAGAGGATTTCACGGCCTCGCGCATCCTTGCGTGGGGCAAGGGCTACTGTGTCCAGAAGGCAGTGCTGCTCACCGCCCTGGCCAGGGCGGCCGGCATCCCGTCGCGCCTTGCCTTTGCAAAAATCCGCAACCACAAGGTTCCGGCAAAGATCGCAGCGCTCACCGGTGACAATATCTTCCCTCGCCACGGCTATACCCAATTATTCCTGGAGAACAGCTGGGTAAGCGTGGCGCCCACCTTCGACAGGGCCCTGTGTGAGAAAATCGGTGTGCCTGTCGTAAGCTGGGAGGGACACACCGATGCCACACTTCCTTCTGAAGATCTCCTGGGCAATAAGTATATTGAATACATCGAAAAGTTCGGGACCTATGCCGATCTTCCCTTTGATTGGATCGTAGCGGAAACGTCGAAGAAAGTGGGAAAAGACAAAAGGCCCTGGCTTTCACGGAAAGATATCCCTTCAGGACTTTGAGCAAATACTACCGGCGGATTTTTCTTCTCGTGGATCGAGGGCAGCAAGGGCAAAATATCCTTTGCCTTCTCAAGATATTGCCGGCTATCATTCGCTAAGATGATCCGGGTCGTTCGGGCGGGCATACCCGGCTTTCCCGTTTGCCTTTCCTTCGGCTGTGGATGGCTTTCGAACAGACGTTATTTTCCTGCTCATTTTCCGGTATCGCATGACGCCAATCGCGCTGGTGACTACCCCGCCCGGGAGACAGGCAAGACCTATCATCCAAAACCACCCTCCCGCCGAAAAATGTATAATCGTTACACCGGCGATTAAGAGGGCGACACCGGACCGCAGGTATGCCATGAGTGTTCTTTCGTTGGCCAGCAGGGTTCGATCAATGGCAAGTTCATCCCGCAGAATCAGCTGGCTTGATTGGTATTTCGAATAAGGCATATTTTATCCTGTGTATGTTTTTTAATAGGAACTCCTTTTTTGTGGGGAAAGCATAGGAAACGCGGTCCTGTCTGTCAAGGAATTCTTAGCCATATGAAACCTTATCCATCAAATGTGGAGTCTTGGACTGATAACATAATGAAAGAACGCGCCAAGGATTTTCTTTAAACTTATGTATGTTTTTCTTGGCATCATTAAGCATCTGATTTATGGGCGCGCGGTCATGCTGATTTTCAGCAAAAGCTTGGAACCGTGCAAATGAAAACGTCCATATTTAAGTATTTCAACGGAACCATTGACGGCATTTTATCGGCAAATCCAAATACCTGTTCTTTTACGGCGTGACCATCGCCGGCGTTGCTAAACTGATGGGGCTCCATCAATTCTGCTGCATCACCGGTGCAAACCGCGTTTGATTCACTGAAACCGTCATGGATGAACCACCCGTTTTATTTAACTTTTCCACAGGCCTCTATTGGGAATTCATTGTCGTATAAAGTAAGAATTTGTCATTTTTAGTCATTATGCTCCTTGACAGATTCTCTCCTATTGCCTATCGTGTCCCTGTTGAAAAAGCAGAACCTTTTTTAAGCGATTTAAATTAAACGGGGCGCAGGCATAAAACGGCGTGAACAACAATAAAAACGACAATCGGTCAGATTTCGGAGAGAACAATACGCCGGTTATGACGGCCAAAGGGTATCCATTGCGCCCTCATCGTTTCACTCGCGAGTGGCTCAAATGGATTTTTCTATTCTTAGGCGGCTTGATCCTTCTTTTTATCGCCGTTCCGATTGCCAAAATGATTTACGCGTCCAATCCATCGATTTTAATACAATCGCTTAGGGATTCGGAAATCACGGCGTCGATTGCCCTGACCGTTTATGCAGCCCTCATTGCAACAGTTATCGGCTTTGTCCTCGGGGTTCCGCTCGCCTATCTTCTGGCCAAAACCAGTTTCCCGGGAAAACGATTAATTGAAGGACTCATTGATCTGCCTTTAGTCATTCCGCACTCCGCGGCCGGCATTGCGCTTCTGTTTGTTTTCGGACGAAATTATTTCATGGGACAGGCCTTTGAATCTGTCGGCATACGGTTTTTGGATTCACTGGCAGGCATTGTGATTGCGATGTTGTTTGTCAGCGTGCCTTTTTTGATCGATTCGGCCAAAGAGGGTTTTCAAAAGGTCGATCCGAGACTGGAGAATGTTGCACGAACGCTGGGCGCCACGCACTGGCAAACCTTTACCCGCATTTCCTTTCCGCTGGCCTGGCGCAGCATTATGGCCGGTAATATTATGATGTGGGCCAGAGGGATGAGCGAGTTCGGCGCGGTCATCATCATTGCCTATCACCCCATGATCGCTCCCGTGCTGGTTTACGAAAAATTTGAAACCTACGGGCTCAACTACGCGCGGCCGATTGCCGTCATTTTGATTCTTATTTCGCTCTTCGTTTTTGTGCTGTTGCGCTTTTTGCTCTACCGGAGGGAAAAGGCATGATTTCCATCCGCAACCTTTTTGTCGAACTGGGCGACTTTACGCTCAGAAACGCCAGTCTGGACGTGGAAGACGGCGAATACATGGTCGTGGTGGGCCCCTCCGGCGCGGGCAAGACCGTGCTTTTGGAGTCCATCGCCGGTCTCTTTCCGCTGAAAAAAGGCGAGATTTGGCTTCGGGGCAAAGAGGCGACCTGGCTCAAACCGGAACAACGGCGCGTCAGCATTGTCTATCAGGATCATGCCCTGTTTCCACACCTTTCGGTGCGCGAAAATATCGTCTTCGGCCTGCGCATGCATAAAACAAAGCCGGAGGAGATCCGGGACGCGCTGACAAGGGTGGTCGATTTGTTCAGTATTTCACCGCTTTTGCACCGTAGGCCAAGCACGCTGAGTGGCGGGGAGCGGCAAAAGGTCGCTCTGGCAAGGGCTTTATCCGTTTCGCCGGATGTTCTGCTGCTCGACGAACCGCTTTCTTCGCTCGATCCCCAGACCCGCGAAGAGATTGAAACGGAATTGCAGAATCTTCATCGCGAGCTGAAAGTGACCACGCTGCATGTCACGCACAACTTCGAGGAAGCCGTCGCCTTGGGCCGGCGCATTGCGGTCATCGGCGAGGGGGAAGTCAAGCAGGTCGGCACGCCCGAAGAAATCTTCCGCCGTCCGAATTCCGAATTTGTGGCGCGCTTTGCGATGTCCCGCAATATTTTTACAGGCGAACTGGGCCCGTGGGCTGAGGAGCACCGGCAGTTCAAAACGGGTGGAATTATTTTTGCCGTGGAAAACGGCAACGGCGGCGGCAACCGCGCCGTTGTCCGGCCGGAAGATGTCATGCTGTCGCCCGAGGCCCGCCCCGCAAGCGGCGCCAATGTTTTTTCGGGGAAAATTATCAGGATCACGGACAGGGGGTCGATCCTTTATGTCGATATGGATTTGCCGCCGGTTGTTACGGCGCTTGCAACCCGTCACATGTTTCATGAAATGAAACTGGAAGTTGGCATGCAAGTCAACGTCGGTTTTAAAGCGTCATCGGTTCATGTATTTCAAGCATAAAAAATTCAAGGAGGTTTCAATGAAAACAGTATGGAAAAGTAAATGGTTGTTCATGTCCATGTTCTTCTTCATCTTGGCGGGCGCTGCGGGATGGAGCCCCCAGGCAAAGGCGGATGAAATGGCAGGCAAGCTGCCCGTGTTTATCGCGGGCAGTCTCACGGTGCCGTTCAAAGCAGTGACCAAGGATTACAACAAGCAGTACCCGAAGGTGGACGTGCTTATTGAAGGAGGCGGCAGCGCCACGACCATTCGTAAAGTCACCGAGCTCAAACGCGAGGGCGGCGTCATCGGGTCGGCGGACTACAAAATCGTCCCGAAGCTGATGTTCCCCGATTACGCGAACTGGTACATTATCTTTGCGTCCAACCAGATGGTGCTGTGCTATACGGAGAAATCCAAATTCGCCAAACAAATCAACGCCGGCAACTGGTATCAGATTCTGCAGAAAGACGGCGTTACATACGGCCGCAGCGATCCCGATCAGGACCCCTGCGGCTACCGCACACTGATGGTCTGGCAACTGGCTGAAAAGCACTATGGCGTATCTGGCATTTACGGAAAACTCTTCGGCGCCAAGGGCGACACCATGAGAGCAAAATCGGTGGACCTGATCGCGCTCCTTCAGTCCGGCGACCTGGACTACGCCTTCGAGTATGATTCCGTCGCCAAACAACACGGCCTGAAATATGTTCAGCTTCCCGAAAAAATTAATCTCTCCAGCGCCAAACAGGAAGCGTTTTACGCGCAGGCCAAGGTGAGCATCAAAGGCAAAAAGCCCGGTGAGAAAATTGAATTGACCGGCGAGCCGATTCTGTATGCCGTGACGATTCCCAAAAATTATCCGGACCAGAAAAAGGCGCTCAGTTTTGTTGAATTTCTCTTGAGCGACAAGGGCGTCAAGGCCATGGAAGCCACGGGGCAAAGCGCCATTAGCCCGGCGGTGGCCAGCGATAAAAGCAAGCTGCCCGATGCGCTCAAAAAGTATGTACAGTAGCACCGGATAGTACGACATCATGAAACGGCAAGGCCATCGATCTAAAAAGCGTTTGGCCTTGCCTATCCAGAAAGGGGAAAAAATGGCATCGGAAATCATGCAGCACATTCTGGCAGATATCAAAGAAGATGCCGTCATTGGCGAAATCGTACGCGGTTTATACTGGACTGCGCTGGTCAGCAAGTTTTGCGGATTGTCCTCTACCATGTTCAGGGATTGCGACCACGATCATTCCGACAATCCAGGCGTGTTTCCGCTTACGGGCGGAAGTGCGGCCGATTTGGCAAAATGGAGCCTTTTGCCGGATATCGGAAAAGCTTCACTGGGTCTTGCGGCCATCAATTCCCTTGTTCGCCCCGATGAATCCCGTTTGGTGGACATTAACGCCTCAGACATTCTCCTGGAAAAAGGCCGCGGCAAAAACGTGTCGATCATCGGCCATTTCCCGTTTGTTGACGACTTGCGGGGCGTGGCGAAAAACCTGTGGGTCATTGAAAAATGGCAGCAGCCCGGCGATCATCCGGCCGAAGACGCGGAAAGATTCCTGCCCCAATCCGACATGGTGGCCATCTCCAGCACAACGCTGATCAACCACACGCTGGAGGGCCTTTTGCCTCTGTGTCCGGCCCACAGCTTTAAAATGCTTTTGGGCCCCACCACGCCCATGACGAAGATCCTGTTTTCCCACGGGATCGACGTTATCTCGGGAAGCATGGTGACGGATACGGACATGGCCCTCACTTACATCAAGCAGGGAGCTAATTTCAGGCAACTTAAGAGATCCGGCGCCATCCGGCTGGTCAGCATGGCAAAATAAACACTGCTGTTTTTATTTTGCGCCGCGATAGACGCCGTCATAATCGTTCGTTGATAACGTAACGGTTTTGCCGGCGTTTTTCATGGCCCCCGCGAAGATTTTCCCGATAAAAAGGGTATGATCGCCCGTGTCGATTTCGCTTTCCAATAAGCAATCCAAATAGCCGATACACTCGTCGACGACGGGAAGGCCAGCAGGGGACAGATGATATCCGAAGGCGTCGAATTTATGCGTCCAATCCTCGATTTTAAAATGCTTAATTATTCCGGCTGCTTCCCGTGGCAGAACATTAATGCAAAATTTCTTCGTCTGCAAAATCTGTTCGCGGGAGAGACGGTTTTTACGAATCGCCAGCGCGAGTTGTGGCGGCTCGTGGGAACACTGAGTGACCCAGGATGCAATCATCCCGTTGTATCCATCGGGCACTGCAATCGTCACCAGATAAATGCCGTAAGGAAACCTGTCGAGTACATCCTGCCATGCCTTTTCCACGATCACCTCGCTAAGCTTTTGAATATGAAATTCTTTTATTCAGGACAAATCGTTTCCTTTTGTTGCCATCATAAACCCAGCGTGCTTCACGCTCTTGATGGATTTTAATTTCCGATAGAGTTCTTCAATTTCCTTCGATTTGCCCCTGGTCACAATGATTTCAAAACAGTTATGATGATCCAGATGAATATGCTGGCTGGACAGAATGCAGGTATGATAATCATGCTGAACATCAAGCACTTTTGTAACCAGTTCTCTTGTATGATGATCATAAACCAGCGTAATCGCTCCGGTCACTTCTTTGTTTTCCGTCCATTCTTTCTTGACCAGTTCTTCCCGGATCATATCGCGCAGAGCTTCGGAACGGTTGGTGTACTTTCTCTGCTTGATTAACCGGTCGAATTGCAGAAGCAGTTCTTCTTCCAGTGACACACCGAATCGAACCAGTTTGGAGACCATCATCACTATCCATGAGCAAAAGTTTTTGCTTTTTATATCGAACAAAATGTCAATGGGTCAAGGGATATATTTCCATTAACTTTTCTGGTTCATGCAAAACATTATTTATTGACAGTCGCAATATTCTATGTCACGAAATGCTTATTCGTAACACCATGATGGAGTGCGCTTTTCCGTTAATCATCATGAATCAAACGAATCATGCATCTTCACGCAGAAGGATTATCATCATGAGACGGCATTTATTCTGGTTGCTATGCGTCCTCGTTTTACTCTCCCTTGAAGATCCGGTATCCGCCGCTGATCAAAAGCCCGAAGAGCCCGTCCGGATGGAAGAAGTGGTGGTTGTGGCATCGCCGATTATCGAAGGAAACCGTGTAACTGATGCGGGGAATCAAGTCACAACCGTCAGTAAGAAGCAAATGGATGACTTAAACGCGCAGGATCTGCCGTCGGCATTGCGGCGCACGCCCGGTGTCGTCATCTCCCGCCATAACTTTGTGGGAAGCTTTGGCGGCGGTGACGGCGGAGCCATTTACATCCGCGGCATGGGCAGTTCCCGCCCCGGCGCGGAAATTCAAATGCTGGTGGACGGCGTGCCGAAATTCGCCGGTATCTGGACGCATCCCTTGATGGATATGATGAGTGTGGATATTGCGGATAAAATTGAAGTTTATAAAGGCGCCCAACCTGTCCTTTTTGGCAACATGACTGCCGGCGCCGTCAACATGATCACGAAAAGTCAAAAGGAAGAAGGTTTTTTCACGCACTTGAATTTCGCCGGTGGATCCTATCATACGTTTATCGAAACCGTTGAGCATGGCGGCAAAGTCAAGAACACGGATTATTATCTGCTACAAAGCTTCAAACAGTCCAGCGGACACAGGGAAAACGCGGGAGGCGAGCTTCAGAACTACTTCGGGCATATCGGTCATCAGCTTTCCGACAAATGGAAGGTTTCTCTGTCCGCCAATGCCACCCATAACAGCGCTTCCGATCCGGGTCCGGAAAATCGCCCTCAGGAAAGGCAAGGCACTTTCCAAACCCAGGACAATATGGCCATTGCCACCCTGACGCATGCCTATGATATTGTCAAAGGCGATTGGAAGGTTTACTGGAACAACGGCGAAGCCAAATGGAAGGATCAATACGATCTCGTCGGTCTTTTCCATTATGATACGATCACCAACTTCGATAATTACGGCATTCGGGCCCGGGAGGTATTCAAGCCCTGGACCGGCGGCGCACTGACGGCGGGAGCCGATTGGGATTGCACATCCGGAACCGTTACTATTGACCGGGAACTGGCCCGGCCGGACAGCTACTTTTCCCGTGATACATTCAGAATACTGTCGCCCTACCTTTCACTTGGACATGAATTCAATCTGATGAAACAGTGGATATTGATCCCCTCCGCGGGTGTTCGTTATTACAACCACAGCGATTTCGACGCCCGATGGGCTCCGCAGGCAGGTCTCGTTCTGAGAGATTCTTTGACGGATATTCATTTATTCTACGGCAGAGGAATTAATTATCCGGGACTTTACGTCGTCGCTCAATCCAATATGTTCTGGGGGAACAACGTCCGTTGGAAAGATCTGGACCCGGAAACCGTGGATCATCTGGAAGCGGGTATCAGCCGCTTTTTCGGCGGGAAAATTCGCGCCGATCTGACCTGGTTCTATGATAAAGGCAGCAATCGTTTGATTATGATCACCAGCCCGGCTCCGCCTCACTATGAAAATATCGCAAACTTTGAAACACAAGGCCTGGAGGCAACCCTGACGGTCGAACCGATTAAAGACCTCTCGCTGTTTACGGGAGGATCCTGGATTTATAAACGATCTCCGGACAACCTTCCTTACGCACCCCAGTGGACAGCATCGGCCGGCGCTAACCTGCGCCTTTTCCAGTATTTAAAAATAAGTCTGGATACAACCTATCAGGATTCCCAATATGTCGCCAATAATCGCACCCTGAATTACGGGGGAACCAGCATTGCCAGAATAGACGGATTCTGGATTTTAAACGGTAAAATCAGCTGGGAATTTGAATGGCCGTCGCCTAAGTTGCAAGGCAACGTGTTTCTGGCCGGAGAAAATCTGACCGACGTCAATTATGCTTATAAAAAAGATTATCCTATGCCGGGCATTAACTGTCTTTTAGGTGTGAATATCAAATTTTAGAATGGCAAGGTGAATGCGAATGCAGGAAGTACAAGTTGATTCAGCACGGGCAAAATTCTTCGATGAATTATCAGTCAGCTGGGATGCGAAAGGCCCATCTCCCGAGCAGGATGTGGTGCTGACCTTTCTTCGGAAACTGAGCATTGATTCAAATAAAACCGTGTTGGATGTAGGAACAGGGACCGGTATGCTCATCCCGCACATTTTTTCTTGTAATCCGGCCAGAGTGATTGCCATGGATTTATCGGCGGGCATGCTGGAAAAACTGCGGGGAAAACATTCTTCCCGATTCGGCGCCAGACTGGAGATTTTGCAAGGCGATGTCCATTTGCTGAATCTGCAAGATGCCTCGGTAGATATTGCGGTCTGCAACGGTGTTTATCCGCATTTTCACGACCCATTGCTGGCGCTGTCTCAACTGCGCCGCGTACTGAAAAAAGGGGGCATCCTAGCCGTCAACCATTTTGCGGGTAGAGAATTCATCAACAGCATTCACGGATCATCGTCTCACGAGCTGATCCGGCGGGATGTGTTGAACCCGGCGATGATGGTATCCGAAACCATCGCCGGCTGCAGATTCCATGTCAAAGAATGGCATGACGACGCAACCGAATTTTATGTGATCGCGGAGAAGATATGACACGGGAGGCAGTCGTCGAAATTCATGGTCTTGTTGCCGGATACGGTCGTCATCAGGTTTTGCAGCAACTCGATTTAACGGTATGGCGCGGAGAAGCACTGGGCATTGCAGGGAAAAACGGAGCGGGCAAAACAACCTTATTCAAGATTATTCTGGGATTAATTGCGCCGCTTGCGGGCTATGTGAGTGTGCAGGGACAAATCCTAGACACGCCCCGCGTCCGCAGGTTGATGAGATGCCAGATTGGATATGTTCCTCAACTGCATACGCCGGGGAAAATGCCGGTTTCCGTTCATGATGCTGTCCTCATGGGGAGATGGAGCAAAGGGTTTGGTTTTTTTAAGCGCCCAACCCTGCAGGATCGCCAAAAGGTAAGCGAGATTCTGCAGGAAATAGGGATGTCGCACAAAGAATGGCAGGAAGTGCATCTTTTATCCGGCGGGGAACAGCAAAAGGTATCCATTGGGCGCGCCCTGGTTCGTGAAGCGCCAATCCTGCTTCTGGACGAGCCCAGCACTTATCTGGATCATGGATCACAGGCGGAAATTATCGAGCTGATCAGATCCGTTCGTTTGAAACATCACCTCACTCTGATTATGATCAGTCATGATCCGGAGCACCTGGAAGGGATGAGTGACCGCATCCTTTTACTAAAGAACGGCCGATTGGAAGAACGATAAATGTCCTTATTAGATTTTCTGACCATTCCCCTGTTTCAAAAGGCCTTGATGGGCGCTTTTCTCTCCGGCGCAGGCCTTTCTTTATTGGGCGTGGTCATTTTAAACCTGAATCTGACGACAATCCGCTTTGCCCTGATGCATATCGCTTTGCTGGGCGCGGCCATCGCGATGGTTCTGGGATTTCC
>CAYULE010000065.1:8287-12557 GCA_964445385.1 uncultured Smithella sp. | reverse complement strand
GTGGATAGTGGATAGAAAGGTAATGGGAGCAGTATGAACCTTTTTTATTTCATTGACATAAACAGCCGCTTTTCTTTATACTTGCCACCAAAATGCAACCACTTCCATCCATTCGGTATATTTATGAAGCATTCTTTGAACGATGAAGAACGAGACCGCTTGAATCAGTATGTAGCCGATGCGGAAAAGCATACTGGCGCTCAGATTGTGCTGGCTGTCGTCAAGCGCAGTGATGCTTATGCCGAGATTCCGTGGAAGGCTTTCGCGCTGGGCGCCTCACTTGCGGGTCTTTTAACTTTTGTTATGAATCTGCTGTATCCCTTAACTTCTCCCGTCACCGCTGCTTTACTCGCCATTGTCATGATACTGGCGGCAGGAGCGGGTTTTGCCTTGTTAACTGTTTTTGTCCCGGATTTTGCCCGGCTCTTTCTTCCTGCCCATCGCGCGGAAGTTGAGACCCGGCAATACGCCGAATCTCTTTTTCTCTCCCGTCAGCTTTTTGCCGCCCGGGAACGCAAGGCGGTTTTACTGCTTGTCAGTCTCTTCGAGCGGCGGATTGTCGTCCTTCCCGATAAAGGGCTTATTCAAAAAATAAATTCGGATGCTGTGGAGAAGATTATTCAGTACATGCGCATGGATCTGAAGGCGGGTCAAACCGGACGGGCACTGGAAGCAGGATTGCATAAACTCGAAGAAATGATCATGCGATCGGACGGCTCTTCTGAATTGCCCAATGTCATTGAGGAGAAGGGCGCATGAAAAAATTTCATTATTACTTAATGATTTTTGTTTTACTTTCAGCTGCTTTTTCCGCTTTTGCGGTGGACGTTCCATACCTTACTGGACGGGTGACCGATAATGCCCAAATTCTTTCGAACGAAAAACGCAAGTCCATCACGGAGCGCCTCAAAGCGCATGAAGATAAAACAACCAACCAGATTGCCGTGCTGACGGTGCCAACGCTGGATGGCGTCGGGATTGAGGAATATGCGACGGCGGTATTCAAGGAATGGAAGCTGGGACAAAAGGGAAAAGATAACGGCATACTGGTGATTGTAGCTCCCAAAGACCGGCGGATGCGTATTGAAGTGGGCTACGGGCTGGAAGGGACCATGCCGGACGGCGTTGCGGGAGGCATTATCCGTAATGTCATGACGCCTCTTTTTAAAAATAACGACTATAACGGCGGTATTGACGAGGGTGTGCAGGCGATCATTACGGTACTGGAAGGCGGTAAGGCGCCGGGAGAATCAACCGGCGCTAAAAAATCTTCAACCCTGAACCTGGAAGCGCCGGACATGACGATTACTGAAAAAATACTGATCGGGGCGTTTATCTTCGGCATTATCGGGCTATTTACGGTCGTCGGTATTTTAACACCTGGTATGGGTTGGTTTCTTTACTTTTTTCTAATTCCTTTCTGGGCTACGTTTCCCATCATTATTTTGGGAACGACCGGCACACTATACTTGTTCATCACCTATCTTTTGGCTTTTCCCATTGCCAAATTCATCCTGGGAAGAACGGACTGGTACAATAAAGCGCGGAAAGACCTGAGCACGACAGGCAGTACTAATGTCGGAGGTTTTACAATTACATCCGGCGGTTCCGGCAGTTCATGGAGTTCCGGCAGTTCCGGTGGTTCAAGCTTTTCGGGCGGCGGCGGTTCATCCGGCGGCGGCGGTTCATCGGGAAGCTGGTGATGAGTATTGCATCATCCTCAAGTTGATCGATGGCTATTTCCCCTCATTTTGTTTTATTTGAAGCAGGTTCATTCTGATCCGGTTGGATAATGAATACCAGCCCTGCACGCTGTTTTCGAGGCGATAATAGTGGAGGATGTATGCGGCAGACAGGATCAGCAGCAATGATGTGAGCAGGATATAGGGAAGCGTAAAATGGGTCATGGTAAATCCGAAGGCCAGCAGAAAGAAAAGACACACAAACATCATGGTGATCAGATGGGCGAGACGCTCGTGCTGTATCCATGAAATCTGTTTGTCGTGATAAGCCAGAAGCTCTCGAAGGGCCTCTTGCTCCGGATGGCTCTCCAGCCTCTGTGTCATATATTGGTCGTGCCGTTTGATATAGTCGATCATCGTATGCCTTTCTATTGTTCAAAAAATTACCACAACTTCGGGAAAAACATGGGTGTCCTTTTTTTATAATCAAGATAGTCTTTCCCCAGACGCATTTCCAGCTCGGGTTCTTCTATCATTTTTATTTCTGTGACATTAATTGTAATGAAAAGCGGTGTGAAAAAAAATAGCAAGGATATGGACTGGAAAGCAAAACCCAGTCCGAAAAGAAGCAGGAAAATTCCGCTTAACATCGGGTTGCGCGCGTAAGCGTAGGGGCCGGAAACGACAAGTACCGGCGGTGGATTGAACGGAACAGGTGTTCCCTTCACTTTAATGAAGTTGTACATGCACCACGAAATTAAAAGAACGCCGATGGTTATTAAAGGAATGGCCAGAAAAATATGCACCGGCGACGGGGGAAAAGAGGGAAGCTTAAACCATTTGTCCAGCAGCAGCGCAAAGACTCCGAACAATGTTGCAAAAGAAGCGTAGGATAACCCGACGACCGGTGTTAAAAGTGTCCGAAGCTTTCTGCTGCCCGTTGCAACTTTATATATACAGTTGATCCAGCGGTTTCTTAACTGCATCGATTTATCCCCATCCGTATCAATGAGCGTATCCGTTTTCCTGCCCGGCACATCAATCCCTTTCCCTGCGCGTTGCCGGATCCTGGCCATAATATCCTTTCAGAACACGGTAAAGCTCAGGTGCGGATTTGATCATCTGGAGCGGCTGATCAAAAAAATGCTCCGTGGCCACGGCGAAAAATTCCGCCTCGTCCTTTGCCCCGTATTCATCAAGAAATGTCCGTTTGCCTTTTTCAACATCCTTGAGCAATCTAAGATATTCGCGTGAGCAGGTCTTCACCCAGTCGCGGTATTCCGCGCGGTCGCGAAGCCGCGGTGTGCCGTCCGCCACGCCGTCTTGCATATCGAGTTTATGGGCGAATTCATGATAGACCACATTGTAACCTGAACCGGCATGACGGATGCCTTCCAGAACCGCGTCCCAGACGATAATCAGCGGCCCCTGTTGAAAAGCCTGACCGGTAACAGGATAGGCGGGTTCCAGGGGTTCCAGTGTGTTTTCAAAAAAACCAAGCCTGCGTTCAGGCAGGACCAGGTCGGAAGGATACACCAGAATCGTTTCCACGTTTTCGTAGGTGTTGCTGGGAAGGTTCAAAATAAGAAGGCAGGCCTGGGCGGATATGGTGACGCGGATTTCATCCGTAAGTTCCAGCCCTCCGCAGCCCTCCCATGATTTTTCGGCGATGAAGATCTGGATCAGCCCTTGTAAACGCCTGCGTTCATCATTATCAAGAAGGCGGTAATGATTCACGTTGCGGCGGACCATGTCCTCCCAGTCGGCGGGAAACGGTGCCTCCGTGAGCTTCCGGCGGCGTTGTTTTGTGAACCAGTCAAACATTCCGTATTCCTTTTTCTTTCGGTTACAGAATATGTATCATAAAAATATTCATATGAAAAACGGCATTTTAGGAAGGACTTCTTCTTGACAAATGCTCACCTTTTTTATTTATTAGTACGGTGATGCACCGTGGCGCGATGTTTCAAATGAGTCATATTGACGGAGATCATCGTATGAATATAAAAAGACATCCGAAAAACATTTTGCCGCTGTTATCAATTCTAATCATGATCAGTCTGGTGGCCTGCGCATCTGACGTTAAGTTGCCCAGGCTTGCCGATGATGCCGTTATCCTCGCGTTTGGCGACAGTATAACTTACGGGACCGGAGTCGGTCCGCATCAGAGTTATCCTGCTTATCTGGAACGAATGACCCGCAGACGTGTTGTGAATGCCGGTATGCCGGGAGAAGGTACTGCCGCAGGTCTTGCCCGCCTCAAAGACATTCTGGGCCAGGAAAAGCCGGCGCTGATCATTATCTGCCATGGCGGCAACGACTATCTGAGGCAGTTAAGCCATGAGCAGGTTGCCGATAACATCAGGGGAATGGTCAACCTGGCCCGAAAAAAAGATGCGGCCGTTGTCTTGATTGCAGTACCGACTATCGGGTGGTCCACAACGCCCGCACCTCTCTATCGCGAAATCGCCGAAGATATGACCGTGCCTCTGGAAGAGAAAACATTATCATCCATCCTGGCTGATGATTCTCTCAAATCAGATATAATTCATCCCAATGCCGCCGGGCACTACCGCCTGGCCGAATCG
>CAYULE010000065.1:0-8187 GCA_964445385.1 uncultured Smithella sp. | reverse complement strand
CGGGGATTTTGTCGTGCAATACCTCCTTCCCATGATCTATCCGGCAAACCTCACCACCGCAACACAATATATTCTTGGTGGACTGGTGATGGTGATTAACCTGATTGTATATATGTTCGTCATTCGAAAACAACAGGCCCTCCGCCATCGGGGTGAAAAATGAAATAATATGAAATTGTTCAAACGGCGGTTGATAATTATTGCAACTCTATTTTTTCCCAATAAAGGAAATAATCTGATCTTTTCTCACCAGTGAATCGCTTTTCTGTTCGCAGGCGAATTCATTATCATCGTCGCGATACAGGATGCATTGTTTTGAAAGTTCCTCTTTCAGTTTTAGCCTTGCCCTGTGCAATCTTATCTTGACCGATTCCAGACTGAGCCCGAGGATTTTAGCGATATCCTCATTTTTTAATCCCTCAAATTCGCTGAGCACAATGACCGTCCGGTAGGTTTCGGGAAGCTTGTAAACAATGTTGCGAATACAGTCGTTCATTTCCCGGCGGATGATGTGATCGTCAAGGGTGCGTTTTTCTCCCGTCCAGATGTCTTTATCCTGAATATCTGCCGCCATGTCGAGGGCAAGATCATTTTTAGCAAGCTTGTTTTTCCTGATTCGGTCGATGGCAGTGTTCGTAGCAATTTTATATATCCAGGTCCAGAGACCGGATTGCCCCCGGAAATTTTTCAAAGACTTGCTGACTCGTTCAAATGTTTCCTGGGTCAGATCTTCCGCATCGTTTTCACCTGCAAGTTTTGCCAGATAAAGCTTTATTCTCGGTGAATAAGTATCGTGTATTTCTTTAAAGTCTGATTCACGATCAGCCATGGCGGCCCCTCCGGAAGAAATCATGTTATTGATCGTTGTTTCAACATCATTTTACTATGTGGATGACGGTGACGCAAGAAACTTATCCGCAGGAGCAGGTGGAAGTGTTTTCTGCATTTGGCGAACCGGAGCAGCAAGCCCCCCGGATATTCGCTTCAGCATTTCCGATTTTAGCCGAGATGTCCCCGTCCGAAAACCCGATGGCATGTGTGCGTACCATTTTGCCTGTGGCAACACAAAGCTGAATATGTTCGGCGGGTATCCCGGTGGATGATATCGGCTTCATTTCAGCCAGAAAATCGGGAGCAGAGTTGGCAGCTGTAAAAGAAGCCATGCGGATCAGGGCGGTCAGATGCTTCGGGAATTCTTTACCCTCATCGCGATGTTCATCAGCCATCAACGCGGCAACTTTTTCCCGCATGGTTTCAACCGCGGCCTGTTTGGCATCGAGTCCCAGAAGAAAAGCTTTCAGCATCTCGGCTTTCGAAATATTCAGGGAGGTTGCCATCTCGTAGAGTTTATCGGCGCACGTCCGGCAACCGGCCCCCATGGCCGCTCCCATGGTGATTAATGTTTTTTCCTGATTGGACAGCTGATGGGTCTGAATCGTTTCCATAATGCTTCCTCCTTTTGTTTTAGAAAATTCAATCTCTTGCCTGATTAGACGAAAGGAGAACAAAAAAGGATACAAAATAGATGGAGGAGGTTAGGGACGGGAGACTATTTGCTCCCGCCCCTAAGAAGAAAGGTTATTCCAGCAGGTAGGAGGCTTCGGGGATTTCCATGACGGAGTTATCGCCTTCCTTGATGACCCGCAGTGTAGTTCCTACGTTAGGAAGAATGTTATGGGCGAAGAATTTCGCTGATGCTATTTTACCGGCGTAGTAGGGATATTCGAAATGATCCTTGCCGATTTCATCGACTTTTTTCTGGGCGATGAGGGCGTGTTCCAGCAGTAGTTTTGCGCCGTAAATGTAACCGGTGGCGTGAAGGATTCGCGTGGCAAAGAAACCAATCATGCCGAACTTGCCTTGTCCCAGATATCCAGCCAGGGTTGTCTGGATTTCCTTGTATTGGCCCAATGCTTCGGCAAGCAGAGCGACCTCAGCGCTTAAATTTTTATTGTTTTTATTGTCGGCAACAAATTTTTCCAGTTCCGCAAACCACAGAGCAAATACCTGTCCTCCGGCCATCATCCATTTGCGGCCGATAAGATCCATGGACTGAATAAAGTTGGTGCCTTCCCAGATGGGGTAAATCCGGCTGTCACGAAGCTGCTGAGCGATCGGGTAATCCTCGGAGAAGCCATAACCGCCGTAACATTGCATGGCCTCGGAGATACTGAGGAACGCCATGTCGGAACACCAGGCTTTGACGATCGGGATGTTGACTTCCACAAAAGCTTTGGCACGTTTCCGTTCGTTTTCGTCGGTGGTGTTTTCCGCGATGTCCAGGCAGTAGTAGGACATGGAAATCATCGCCCGGCTGGCTTCGGTAATGGACTTTTGATACATCAGCATGCGGCGCACATCTTCATGATGAATGATGGAAACACGACCTGCTTTGGGATTGGTCAGCTGGCGGCCCTGGATACGCCCTGCGGCATACATCGCTGCGTTGTTGTAGGCTACGGTGGCTGCCGCATTGGCCGCGAGTCCCGTGACCGTGCGTTCCTCATTCATCATCTGGAACATCTGGGCCATGCCTTCGCCTTTGCCATCCACGGGGGGATTGCCCAGAAGATAGCCGCGGCACTTGTTGTCTTCACCGAAATTGATGATGCTGGTGGCCGATCCCCTGAGGCCCAGTTTGTGCTCGACACCGCCGCAGTTGACATCATTGAATTCACCGACTTCGCCATCCGCATTTGGCCAGTATTTGGGAACGACAAACAGGGAAATACCCTTGGTCCCCGGTGCGCAACCTTCAATGCGGGCCAGCGCGAGGTGGATAATGTTTTCCGTGATGTTCTGATCGCCGCCGGTGATGAAGCATTTTGTTCCGATAATATTGTAGATTCCGGGTTCATTGGTGGGAGTGGCTTTGGTGACGATGTCGCCTACATCCGAGCCGCTGTTGGGTTCGGTCAGGTCCATGGTGCCCGCCCACTGGCCGGAAAACATTTTGGGCAGAAATATTTTTTTAACCTGTTCGCTGCCGAAGTCGCGGATCAGTCCTGATGCGCCTGTTGTTGCCATGACATAAGGAGCTGACGCGGCATTAGCGGCGCCCAGGTATTCATTGATCGCGCCCATGACGCTCAGGGGCAGAGAGCTTGGATCACTGTGATCGGCATTGCTGGAACCCAGGCCGTTTTCCTGGACAGTCCAGTAGGGCTTCATGAAGGATTCGGGGACGGTGACTTTGCCGTTTTTATACACAGCGTGAATTGTATCGCCGTCTTCGTTGGTGGGCGCCACAACTTCTTTAGCAATTTTCATCGCGTTTTCCAGGATAGAATCAATATCGTCAACCGTATAACTGCCTTTGAAGCGTCCGGCCTCAAAGACTTTGGACATGTCCAGCCATTCTTTTAAAATAAACTTTTGATCGCGCGTGGAATATAAAAAATTTGATGCCATAATTTTATTCTCCTTCTTTCTATCCCGTGGGATAATATCTTGTATTCTGGAAGTATTCTAAGATAAATATGACTATAAGTCAATAAATACAATTATTAAAGATGTTGATAAGATAGGTGCTATCTGGTATTTCATATCCATGCAAACTCCTTTTCGCCTGAATGATATTGTCCTTGTCATCGTCGTCATCTCGTCCATGGTCGCGGCCATTATTTTTCCCGATTTCGGCGCAGAGTTTCAGGTTTTTCCCTTCTATTGCCTGATGATCAATTTCTTTCTGAGTTATCTCTCCATCGATTTGGCTGATGTCTGGAAGGCGCTCAAGGGGCACAGCGGACAGATTCTGGCGTTTACGTTACTGAAGCTGGCTGTTCTGCCGGTGATTATTTATTTCATTTTCAATTTTATCGCTCCCCAGTACGCGCTTGCTGCCCTGCTTTTGACGGGTGTGTCTTCCGGTGTTGTTTCGCCGATGATTTCCAATATGGTCAAAGGCAACAGTTCGCTGGTGCTGGTGGTGGTTGTGATTACCTCGGTGCTGGTCCCGTTTACATTGCCCGTACTCATCAAGGTTGTCGTTGCCAAAGAGGTTGCAATCTCTTTTCTGCCCATGCTTAAGATGCTGGCCACGGTTATTTTTATTCCGATTATTATGGTTGAAATAATCCGATACCTGATGCCGCGGCTTGTCGCGCCGATTCTGAAAATTCAGTTTCCCGTTTCGCTTTTGATGTTTGCGTTGATCAATTTAGGAGTTTTCTACCGCTACGCGCCGTTTTTTAAGAAAGAACCCTCCGTGATTATGATGGCAACCATCGTCGTCTTTGTCCTGGCGGCGATTTACTGCGTGGTGGGAATATTCTTCTTCCGGAAAGGTCCCTTGCATAATCATCTGGCCGGAGCAGTCATGCTGGCGAATATCAATAACGTGTTGGTGATTGTTTTTTCATCCGAGTTTTTCGGTCCCGTTGAGCCGCTGGTTGCCGCCATGTACATGATTCCCTTCTTCGTTCTTGTGATTCCGCTAAGATACTACCGGTACTGGAAAACCAGAGTCGTATAGTTTAGCCTGCGCAAAGACAACATCTTCTTCCTGATGTAACAATTTTGTTGGGTGATTCAATTTGCTTGATTTTCAGGATAAATAAATATTAATTGTTCTCTATGATGGACGTTTTACAAAACAACTACATCCGGATTATCTTCAGTTCTGTCGCTGTTTACTTTTTTATCATCCTCGCCATTCGCCTGTTCGGGAAAAAAGAACTGGCACAGCTTTCGGTTTATGATCTGGTATTTATTCTGTTGATCAGTAATGCGGTGCAAAACGCCATGGTCGGTCCCGATTCGACGCTCTCCGGCGGTCTTGTCGCCGCGGGTTCTTTGTTTGTCGTCAACTACCTTCTTAAACTATTGCAATTTCGCTTTCCGGGTTTCGGAAAGGCCATCCAGGGAGAAGCGGTTATGCTTGTATTTGAGGGGAAAATATTATCTTCAAATTTGAACAAAACAGAGATCATGGAAGATGAACTAATGGAAGTCGTTCGGGAACACGGTGTTGTTTCAATTTCAGATGTGGATCTGGCTGTTCTGGAAGTTGACGGGAATATCAGTGTCATCTCGTCAGAAACCCGTAAGAAAACGACCAAACGGAGAAAAGCCCATAAAATTATTGCTAAACAGCAATAAGAGTGCTTTTGCAAACGAGGAATAAACAATGATCAACTTCAAAATATTTTCCGATTACATCTGACCGTTCTGCTATATCGGCAAGGGCCTTGTCGATCAGTTGAAAAAAGAATACCCTATTGAAGATGACTGGGTGAGTTACGAGCTGCATCCGGAAACACCACCGCGGGGTATGTTACTTTCCGAAAGATTCAAGGGGCGCGACCTTGCCCCGTTTTATGAACAGTTGCACATGCGGGGCAAGGAAGTGGGCATTGTGTTCAATACTCACACACTTCTTTCGAATTCCCGATTGGCGCTGATGACCTCTGAATATGCCCGTGATATGGGGCTCTATGATGCTTTTCATGAGAACATATTTTACGCTTATTTTACTGAAGGGCAGGATATTGGCCATCCGGATGTGATCACTTCTGTTGCCCTAAAAAGCGGACTTGATGCCAAAGAGGCGCTGATCGCGGCAAGTGACGGCCATTACGCACTACGTCTGGATGAGGCCAGAAGGGAAGGACAGTTAATGGGCTTAACGGGTATCCCTCTGTTTATGATCAACAACCAATACAAAATCGTCGGCGCCCAGCCGATAGAAGTTTTCCGCGACTTTCTCGATAAAATGAAATGAAGATCCGGCAGCCAATGTAATACTTATTTTTCAATACTTGAATCCGCCTCAGATCATGTTCTTGATGGTTAAGGCATGGTTATCTTTTATTTAATTCAATTAAATTAATAAAAATCAAATATCGATTGCTTTTTTGATACTTTTTTACTAGAGGAACCAGTGCTTTTTTTTTCATGATTCCGATTCGATAATACGCACTATTTTTTGATCGGCACTTATATAAACCTTTAAAAGGAGATAAATAATGAATGACAGCAGCATGACCAAGAACAAAAAGCTCATCCAATGGGTGGATGACATGGCCAAAATGTGCAAACCGGATAAAGTTTACTGGTGTGACGGCTCCCAGAATGAATATGATTCCATGATCAAGATCATGGTTGATTCAGGGCTGGCCACTCCGCTGAACAAAAGCAAGCGCCCGAATTGTTATCTTTTCCGGTCGGATCCTTCCGATGTGGCAAGAGTTGAAGACCGCACCTATATTGCCTCGAAGACCAGGGATGAAGCGGGTCCCACCAATAACTGGATTGATCCGGAAGGATTAAAGACCACCATGAAAGGCCTCTATGACGGTTGCATGAAGGGCAGAACGATGTACGTCATTCCCTTCAGTATGGGCCCGGTAGGTTCGCCCATTGCCCAGATCGGCATTGAGATCACTGATTCTCCTTACGTAGTTGCCAATATGCACATCATGACCCGGGTAGGTGCGAAGGTTCTGGATGTCCTTGGCGAGAACGGCGTCTTCATCCCCTGCCTCCATTCCGTCGGCAAACCGCTGGCGGAAGGTGAATCCGATGGCTCCCAGTGGCCGTGTGCTCCGATTGAAAAGAAATACATTTCCCATTTTCCGGAAGAAAAGACTATCTGGTCGTACGGATCCGGGTACGGCGGAAACGCACTGCTGGGCAAGAAGTGCTTTGCGCTTCGAATCGCGTCGGTTATGGCCAGAGAGCAGGGATGGCTCGCCGAGCATATGCTGATCCTCGGTATTACCAACCCGGAAGGAGAGAAGAAATACATTGCGGCAGCTTTCCCTTCCGCCTGCGGTAAGACCAATCTGGCCATGCTGATTCCCACCGTACCCGGCTGGAAAGTTGAAACGGTTGGCGATGATATTGCCTGGATGAAGTTCGGCGAAGATGGCAGGCTTTACGCCATCAACCCGGAAGCCGGTTTCTTTGGCGTCGCTCCCGGCACGTCACTGGATTCAAATTATAATGCCATGAAGGCCATTGAAAAAAACACGATTTTCACCAATGTTGCTTTGACGGAAGATAAAGACGTCTGGTGGGAAGGCATTGGATATGATGCGCCCGCCGGTAAGATCATCGACTGGACAAACAAGGAATGGGTCAGAGACGGTGGCAAAGTCGCGGCTCATGCCAACTCCCGGTTTACGGCTCCGGCCAGACAGTGTCCGGCCATTGACCCCGACTGGGAAAATCCAAAGGGCGTTCCGATCAGCGCGATCCTTTTCGGTGGCCGTCGTCCCAGCACCATTCCGCTCGTGCATCAGGCTAGGAGTTGGAACCATGGTGTTTTCCTGGGCTCCATCGTCGGTTCTGAGATTACCGCGGCGGCGATCTCCGACAACATCGGACAGGTTAGACGCGATCCGTTTGCGATGCTGCCTTTCTGCGGATACAACATGGGAGATTATTTCAAGCATTGGATTAGCATCGGCACGAAATCGACGGAAGAAAAACTTCCGAAAATCTTTTACGTCAACTGGTTCAGGAAAACGGCGGACGGCAAATGGCTCTGGCCCGGATATGGCGAAAACAGCCGCGTGCTGAAATGGGTCTTCGAGCGGGCGGCAGGCACTGGAAAGGCCAAAGAGACGGAGATCGGCTTCATGCCCACTGAGGATGCGATCGACACGACAGGTCTTGATGTGAGTGCGGCGGACATGAAGGAGCTGCTGAATGTCAATAAAGACGAGTGGAAAAATGAACTCAAAGGCATTCGCGAGCATTACGCAAAGTTCGGCGCCCGCTTTCCGGATGAACTGAACAAAGAGCTTGCCGATCTTGAAAAAAGGCTTGGCTGATCAAGAAAAATGTCAGGCACGGATTGACGTCTGACAGCGAATAAACAAAGGGGCAGGTTTGGTTTTGACTGTTGAAATTCAGACAGGTCAAAGAAAGCCTGCCCTTTTTTACTTCTCTTCCTCGATGCGACGCGTGCCCTTCATGGCAGGGATGGAGGGAGGGTGAAAGCCTTCTTTGTTATTCCGAGGGCACGCTGAATAGCACGAATGCCGGAACTCAGTATGAAAACACTAAAATGTGTGTCAGATGAAGGGACATTCAAACGTTCCGAATACGTTGCAACTGTGGTTCTAAGAGGTCTCATTGTGCGACAGCCGAAAACTCGCTCCGCGGGCTCAAACAGTTCGACTACGGTCAGTGTTGGCCACGGTGCGGTTTCTTCCGGCGCGTTTTGCCTCGTACATGGCT
>CAYULE010000064.1:10817-12589 GCA_964445385.1 uncultured Smithella sp. | reverse complement strand
GAAATAGCCGTTCTTCATCCAGAAGTCCCACATGACGGCCGTTGAGCATGAATATCCCCCGGGTCAGGGCTTTTGCCGAGCGGGACAATGTGGCGGGGACCTCCCCGAGATCCTCCGGGGCGACCCGATAGACCCCCAGAATCTGTTCTACGGGGAATACGAAGCGCTGACCGTCGCGTCCCACAACTAACATTCGTTCATAGACCGCAGGTGATGGATCGGTCTGCACTCCGGCTGTTAATTCCAGAAGATCCAAAACGGAAAGGCACAACAAAAGTTCTCCGTTAATGTTGGCGATTCCCCGGAAGACACGGTTGACCTTCAGCGGCAGGGTGTGGACCGGCGACATTTCCGCTGCTTCCTGAAAAAAGATGGTCTTCAGGGCAAAGCGCTCTTCGGCCAGACGAAAGGCCAGGACCGACAGGGTTCCCAATCTGGCCGTCTCTTTTGGCTGGGCAATGACCAACGTTCGCTCTGCCAGATACGCTTGCGGCAATTCCTGATTCAGCAGCTCTCTTCCCGCCGAGGCATAAACCGGACAACGCCGACAGTGGATCAGACTTGCCAGTTCCGGACAGGACCCATCGCCAAAGATTCCCTTTTCCTTCCAGCAAAAACCGGGAGCACTTTTCATATCCATCAGTTCGTCCTTATCCTGCCCTTCTTATCTTCTTTCGTGGAAAACGTATTCGACGTTCCCATATTCTTGCCTCGCGTGTCTGCTTTTCGTTCGGCGCGTTCCCGATAGAGCGCGGCCTTCTGTTCGTCCCCTTTTTGCCGATAGATGAGGCTGGTATGGACGAGACTCTCGTAGTGCCCGGGATCCAGATAGAGGGCCTTCAGAAAACAATCTTCGGCACGACTCATATCCTGCCGGGCCATGTGGATGATGCCCATGAGACAATATGTTTCAGCGGCCGGTCCGACCGTCCGGGCATAAGATTCACAACGTTGCATTGCGCCATCCATGTCACCCTGATCAGCCAGCCGCCTGGCCTCCTGAATCTGTTCGTCGATGAATGGTTCGATCAGGCCCGCGTCTTTTTTTACCGGTTTGACCGGTTGCTTTTTTTCAGTAGCCGCGGGCTCAGAGGCCGCAATGGTTTTTCCGCGGGATGACGGGGCCGGTTTCGCCTGTGGTTTAATCTCTTGATGCCGCGTGCCGGAAGGCGGTGACAATTTGTATGCCGCCGCCGTTGTTTTTACTTTTTGAGACGGTGGCGAAGCAGGTTTGGCCAACGCAAAGCCCCGATCCCATTGGAGGGGTAAATAGCCCTGCTGATGCCAGAAGAGTGTTTCCGTGTGGCCGGCAAAGAGGAGTCCCCCGGGCATGAGAAGACTGTCCAGCCGCAGGAAGACCTGGCGGCGGGCCTCGGGGGTCAGGTAGATGAGGAGGTTCCGGCAGAAGATGATGGCGTAAGGGCCAAGTCCTGCCAGACTTCCCGGTGATACCAGATTGTCGAGATGAAAAGTAACCTGTCGCGTTACCGGTTTAGTCACCTGGTGTCCGTGAGGTGTTATTTCAAAAAAACGGATAACATCTTCTCCGATGTTGCCCCGGAAGGAGCCACTGCCATAAACGGCCCGTTGTGCCTTATCCAGGGCTTTGGCGCTGACATCCACGCCATCAACCCTGAAAGCTGTCCGTGGCAAGCCGGCGGCAAGCAGCGTCATGACAATGGAATAAGGTTCTTCACCGGTTGCGCAGGGGGCGGACAGGATATTCAGAACATTGCCTGCGCAGTTATTTTGTAATTCCCGGGCGTGACGGG
>CAYULE010000064.1:0-10717 GCA_964445385.1 uncultured Smithella sp. | reverse complement strand
AGGATATTCAGAACATTGCCTGCGCAGTTATTTTGTAATTCCCGGGCGTGACGGGAGAGACAGGTGAAGGGGCCACGGTCGCGGAAAAACCAGGTTTCGCCGACGACCACGGCGTCAATGAGCCTCTGACGCACGTCCGGAGACGAAGCAAACAGCTGTTCATAGGCTTGCAGGTTCGTGAGGCCTTCCTGACGCATGGCTGCATGAACAGCCCGGCTGACTGCCCCTTTGCCCGCAGCGTCTTCCTCCATTTTGAGAGAGGCGGCCAGAAATTGTGAAATAGCGGAAGGCATGTTCATCCGTTACTGACCTCCGGCGGAAAAAGGATGAAAAGCAGATCCCGGGTTAGCAGCCGTTCCATGTCGAGCACCTGAATAGAGCCGTGCTCATCGAAGACCATATCTCCCAGATAGGGCGCGCCACTGACGGATACAACCGGTTGCTGCAGATCTTCTTTCCGGCAGGGAATCATTTCCGTTACGGCTTCCGCCAGAAGGCCCAGAATATGGGAACGCCCGTCGTCGCCTTCATAGGTCACCAAGATGATGCGTGTGCTCATCCGGGTGCGGGAGGGAATGCCGGTCAGCAGGGCCGTCAGATCCACTACCGGGGTCAGGGTTCCCCGATAGTTGAACGTCCCCGCCACTTCCGGGGGCGCGTGGGGAATCACCCGGAGCGACACCAGGGAGGACACTTCGATGACCTGCTCAATATCGAGACCGTAGCGTTCCGTGCCGGCCTGAAACTGAAGTAGTAGCATGTTTATTTACCGATCAGGAACTGATTTTGAACCGGGAGACCTCTGACTGAAGCCCGCCTGTGGCCTCGTTGAGCTGCTCCGTTGCCAGTTTGAATTCATGCAGCGATTCCCTGGTCTGTTCCGCCGCCAGGGACAACTGGGCCATGGCTTCGCTGATTTGCTGCGCCCCCTGGGACTGGCCGTACATGCCGTCTTTCACGGCGGTGAACTGAGGACCGTGGATGCGCACCTGATCAATGATCCGGGCAAGCTGGCCGCTCTGGGCAGCCATGGTTTCGACCCCGCGCCTGACCTCGTCGGCAAACTTGTCCATCTCCATCACACCGGTTGCAACCGAGGTCTGCATCTCGGCTACGACCTGTTCGATATCCTGCGTCGCGATGGCGGTTTGATCGGCCAGACGGCTGATCTCGCGGGCGACAACAGAGAAGCCCCGTCCGAATTCACCGGCTTTTTCCGCCTCAATGGCGGCGTTCAAAGACAACAGGTTTGTCTGGTCGGAAATTTTATTGATGGTGGTGACCACATGAGAGATCTTATTGGCCCGGTCATTGATGACGGCCAGCTTGGTGGAAATGGATGAGGTGGCTTTGACCAGCTCTCTCATGGCGATTTCCATTTGGGAGATATCCTTGCGTCCTGATTCCGCCATGCCGATCGTTTCATTGAGGGAAGCGTTGACCCCGTCCATGGTTTGGGCAAGATCATCGGCTGTGGCGGAGATCTCCCGGCTGGTGGCCGTGACTTCCGTTGTGGATGCCGCCTGCTGGGCCACGGTGGCCTCCAGTTCCCTTGCCGAGGCGGCGATTTCCGTGGCGGATGTCGTCACCTGGATGCCCGAGCGATGGACCTGACCGATCAGGGAATCGAGATTGCCTGTCATGGTATTGAAAGCCTGAAGGAGTTCCCCTGTTTCGTCGCCGGATTGAATAATCCGGGCGGCCTCTGTTCCCGCCAATTCCTCACGGGTCTGCTGAATGTCACCGGTGGCAATCTTCTGGGCCAGTGTGGTGGTCAGTTCCAGAGGGTGAGTCAGGCGGCGTGCCAGAAACACGGCAAGCAAGATGGACAGGAGGATGATCAGCACCCCCGCCAGGATCAGTTTTATGAAGAGGGATTTAATCATATTATGGACATAACCGATGGCCCCGAAAAAATCATCCTCATAGGTTCCCGCCACAATCACCCAGTCGAAGGGTTCGAAATAGATCACCGATGAAACCTTTTTCCGGGGTTTCGGGTCTCCGGGATTCTGCCAGATGTATTCGTGATAAAAGGCTTCGCCCTTTGGCTGCTTCAAGGCTTTGGATACAATGGTCTGCACCACGGTGTTACCATGGATGTCTTTTTGGTCCCAGATGCTTTCACCGTCCCGGGCGCCGTCTTTGGAAATGATGTAACGGCCTTTGTGCTCGCCTTTGCCGCCGATGATGCCCACATAGCCTATTTTCCCTACCTTCATCCCCATGATTGCTTTTCTGAGCGATGCCACGGTTTCCAGTTTTTCCCCGACGTAGAGCATACCGATAATCTTTCCCGCTTTGTCCGTGATGGGTTCATAGGCGGTAAGGTACCAGGTGTTAACCACATAGGCGAGCCCTCGGTAGGACTGACCTTTCATCACAGTCGCGGTAACCGGATTGGCTGTTCCGTCCGGCAGGATGGCCGGAATATAGGTGCCGATCGCCCGCTTTTTTTCCAGATCTTCCACGTTTGTTGCCACCCTCAACATGTCGCCCTGATCATTCATGCGCTGAAAGATGGTGCAGGTGATGCCGACGAGGCGTTTCACTTCATCGACGATGGGTGTCGGCGTTGCCGTGTTGCGATTCTGACCCAGCCAGACGCCACCTGCCGTCAATTTGGGTAAATCAACCTTTTGCGTTTGTTTAGTGACTTGATTGACAGCATCCCAGGAGACCATTTCTTTTCCCGTTTCAATGCCTTTGTGCTGCTTCACGATATTTCTGGCCACATTTAAACCGGTATTAATTTTTTTCTGGATGAGGTCATTGGACGTTTCGCAGAGCCCGTAGACATCCCGCGCGATCTGGGCCATGTTCGCCATGGCCACATCGCTTAACTCTTTTGAGGCCAGGTTCGAGACGGAGGATTGAAACGATCCCATCAGGATCATCATGACGACGACCGGTAAAACGGCAGCCATTACGGCAAGGCCGATGATCTTTCGTTTGAGTGTCCATTTTATCATCGCGATATGTCCTTTTTTTACAGGAATTTATTCGAGGCAGTATAGGAAACGCGGTCTGACCTGTCAAGGGAATCTTGGCTGTTCAATATGTGGCGTACAGCATGCCTGCGATGCTGGAATTCAGGCAGGGCAAGAATATCTGATCTTCCAGATCAATTGTGGAGCATGGTTTTCATTTAACCATTTTATCTGTTCTCAAAAAAAGTCTTGTAGACCTGATAGTGTTCTGTGGCTGTGTATTGAATCGGCTGAACGGGAACATGATTGAAACTATAGATCAAAGCGTGAGGACAGGCCAAAAGGATCGGCGAGTGGGTAGCAATAATAAACTGGACATGATCGGTATCACTGGTTTTTGTCAGCAATTCTAAAAGTCTGATTTGGTTTTTGGGAGATAACGCCGTTTCCGGTTCATCCAGCAAATATAGCCCTTTGATTTGATAGCGGGAGGAGAAGAAAGACATCAGCGACTCTCCATGAGACTGGGTCATCAAGGATTTGCCGCCGAAATATTGCAGTTGACCGGGATCCGCCGCTGACCACTCGTCCAGAATCTGCCGGAAGTGCCGAAAGTTTTCAGAGTCAAAGTAAGACCCGGGAACTTTGCCATCCTTCCAGTCGATGGCCAGATAATCGCCAAGCTTATCCTCATAGGGATTATAATTGTATCTGGTTCTGCCTGTTTCCTGCCATATGTGAATACCGCAGGCGTGTGAAATTGCCCGCAGGAGTGTTGATTTGCCGGAACCATTTTCGCCGGCAAATAAAGTGACCGGCGTCTTGAAGTCAAGACGTTGTGTTTTTTGAAAAACGGGCAAATTGAAAGGATAAACATCCTCTGCCGGGAATTTTGACGAAAAAAGAATTACGCTTCGCACATGCATGGGTGCATATAATAACACAGACCAGCGCTTGTCAATCCTCTTTCTCAAACCATCTGAAATATATTGCTTGACAACTAGACGACCGGTCTATTATGAAAGATAACAATCTATCAACGAATGAAGGAGGCCGCCTATGAATATCTATGAACAGCTCAGGGAAATCCTGGATGCGCACCCCTCAACCGCACCCAAAGGGGATGCCATCGATGAAATATTACATATCCTTTTTACTCCCGAAGAGGCGGCCGTCGCGGTTAGTATGAGTTTCAAGCCTAAAAGTCCGGATGGACTGGCCAAGTCTTCCGGTATTTCCGAAAACGAAGCGGAAAATCTTCTGGAGTCCATGGCCAACAAAGGCATTATTTTTTCCAAAAACAAGGATGGGAAAAAACTCTATGGGCTGGTCCCGCTTATTCCCGGTGTCTTTGAGTTTCCTTTTATGAAAGGCGGCGGCTCGCCGATGCATGACCGCCTGGCCAGGCTCTGGGAAGCCTACCACCATGAAAGTCTGGGAGCTTCCTTTGCCGGAAATCCCACGCCCCTGATGCGGGTGGTCGCCGTGGAAAAATCAGTCACCCCGGAAGATCGAATCCATCCCTATGAAGAGGTCAAGCGCTTGATTGAAAATTCCAACTATGTGGCTCTGGCAAAATGTGCCTGCCGGGTCAGTGTTGCCAAGTGCGATAAGCCGAAAGAGGTCTGCCTCATTTTTGACGGGACGGGTGAATTTTTAGTGGAGCGTGGATTTGCGCGCCAGATCAGCAAAGAAGAAGGGGTAAAAGTGCTGGATCAGTCGGAAGAAGCGGGACTGGTTCATACCAGCAATAACAGTGCGGATAAAGTCAGTGTGATCTGCAACTGCTGTCCCTGCTGCTGTACAATCCTGCGTGGCAGAACGCAATTGAATCATCCCCATGCCTTTGAACCCAGCCGTTTTGCAGCCCTTGTGAAAAGTGACGAATGTATCGCTTGCGGGCTGTGCGCCGAAGAACGTTGTCCGATGCAGGCGATCGAAGTCGGCGAAGACGCCGCCTTTGTTCTGGAAGAAAAATGTATCGGTTGTGGACTGTGCGTTTCGACCTGTCCCACAGGCGCCATGCGCTTGATCGAAAGAAAGCAGATTCCGTCGGTTCCTGCCACCACTCAGGATCTGGGCGTAAAAGTTCTGCAAGAGAAGGGAAGGCTTGAAGCCTTTATGAAAGTCATGCAGAGTTAGAGACGGCGGGATTGATGATGGCAACAACGAAAATGAACACCCGCGAAGAGATCATCCGCAAAGGGGCCCTGCTGATCCATGCCCAGGGATACAAGGCAACGGGTCTCCAGCAGATTCTGGATGTTGCGGGCATTCCCAAGGGTTCATTTTATTTTTATTTTAAAAACAAAGATGATTTCGGTTGCGCGGTGATCGATTACTTCACGTTCACCATTAATGAAATATTTAACAGACTTTTGCGCGATACCAGCATAACGCCTCTGGAAAGGCTCAACAAACTGCTGGACTATTACGAGTCGACTTTCAAAAAGAGCGGGGCGACAATGGGTTGCCCCATCGGCAATTTATCGCTGGAGCTTGCCGATGCTAACGAGGAATTGCGCAAGCGGCTGCAATCCGCCGTGGAAGGGTTTATTGCTCAAATTGAATCCTGTCTGAAAGAAGCAAAGAAGAGCAGGCAATTGCCGTCGGGACTCCATACGGCGGACACGGCCGGTTTTATCTTTCACGGATTGGAAGGCGCTATTCTGCACATGAAAGTTGCCAAAAGTATCGAACCGATCCGCACATTTCGTCGATTTTTGAACGCCTATCTCACGGGGGAAATTAAAAAACATGCATGAACTGCCGATTACGGAAAGCATCTTAAAAGTTGTGCTGACGCATGCGGAAAAAAATGATGTCCGGCAGGTGTTGACGATTCATCTCCGGATCGGCAGGCTCAGTGATCTTGAAGATGAATGGCTGCAGCGCTATTTTGATTATCTGAGCAAGGGAACGGTCGCGGAAGGCGCGCAGCTTAAAATTGAACGGACGCCGATCACGCTTCAATGTAATCTCTGCGGCGCTACCTACCCGGTAGAGATCGCCAATATGAGCGAATCGGCGTGCCCGGCCTGCGGGCAGAAGGATAGTAAATTGATTTCCGGACGGGAATATTATATCAAGGATATGGAGGTGCAGTAGTGGAAGATGTCAGACTGATCGAAGTGAAAGAAGAAATTCTGGCCGACAATAATCAGGTGGCGGTGGGTGTCAGGGAGCGGCTCCGCAAGACAAAGACGCTGCTTCTGAATTTAATGTCCTCTCCCGGTTCGGGGAAGACCAGCCTCATTCTCAAGACCATCGAAGGTCTGAAAGGTGCGGTAAGGCTTGGCGTCATCGAAGCCGACATTGATTCCAAGGTGGACGCGGAAAAGGTTGCCGCGCAGGGGATTCCGGCTGTCCAGCTTCGGACCGGCGGTTTCTGTCATCTTGATGCGACGATGGTCACGCAGGGTATCGATGCCCTGGCCGCCAACGATTTAGACCTGATCATTATTGAAAATGTCGGCAACCTGGTTTGCCCCGCCGAGTTCGATACGGGCGCTCATAAAAACGTGATGATCCTGAGCGTTCCCGAAGGCGACGACAAGCCGCTCAAATACCCGCTCATGTTTACCATCTGCGATGTTCTGCTGGTCAATAAAATCGATTACCTGTCGCTTTCTGATTTTGATCTGGCGGCCATGCGCAAAAGAGTCCTGACCTTGAATCCCGATATTAAAATTATCGAAGTGTCCAGCAAAACGGGCGCGGGCATCGGGGACTGGATCACCTGGCTGAAAAAAGAAGTGGATGCTTTCGGGCTTGAGCAAAGGAGTAAATGATCGTGTCTCAGGAGATGATGATTCTGCTTTCTACCGCGGCGTTCCTTGGTTTCTTTCACACGCTGCTGGGTCCCGACCACTATCTTCCTTTCATTGTCATGGGGAAGGCCAGGAAATGGTCGATGGTTAAGACCGCGTGGGTGACCGTGTTGTGCGGCGTGGGGCATGTGGCCAGTTCCGTTTTGCTGGGGTTTGTCGGCATCGCTCTGGGCGTGGCTGTCACCCGGTTAGTGGCCGTGGAATCGTTTCGCGGCAACCTTGCCGCCTGGGCGCTGATTGCCTTCGGACTGATCTATTTTGTCTGGGGAATGCGGAGGGCATGGAAGAATAAGCCACATGAACATATCCACTTTCATGCCGATGGACAACCGCATCTTCATCAGCATGTGCATACTGAAGAACATGCCCATGTTCATGAAATGGAAAACAAGGCCAACATCACACCCTGGGTGCTTTTTACAATTTTTGTCCTCGGTCCCTGCGAGCCGCTGATTCCTATCCTCATGTACCCGGCGGCAAAAGAAAACGTCGGGGGACTGCTGCTCGTGACACTGGTCTTCGGTTGTGTAACCGTTATGACCATGCTCGGTATTGTCATCGCCTCGACCTGGGGAATCAACCGCCTTCCCCTGAAAAAGGTGGAAAGATTTACCCACGCACTGGCCGGCGGTTCGATCTGCCTTTGCGGGCTGGCGATACAGTTTCTCGGACTATAAAACTTCAATGCCTTCAATCTGAAACTTTGCGCCTGAAATGAGCGTGTAATTCCGGGTTGAACAATTCGGGCAGAGAATTTCTTCACCGCTATAATCCTCCCGGTTCATTTCAAAATCCTTGTCGCAATTCCGGCAATGGCAAACGATGGGATCGGGGATAACCAGGATTTCGGCATCCTCGGCGATGGTTCCGCGGCTGATGTAATTAAAGTAATGCTGAATCCATTCTTTTTTGATGTCTCTTAACGCGCCCAGGCGCAGCACGATGGTAACCACCTTCCGGGCATTGGTCTGCCGGGCATACTTTAACGCTGTGTCCAGTATGTTTTGGGTCAAAGGGAGCTCGTGCATGAGGAGTTGCTCTGTTTTCTGCTAGGTCTTGGCTGCCATAAGTCTTGCTTTGTCAATCTGTGCTTTTTCAAATCCCATCAGATCCTGATTATCAAAAAACTTTTCTTCCTGGGGAAGGGTCAGCAGGTGGTCGGGTTTTCTCTCCAGAATCAGAGAATCGGTGGGGCAGGTGGTCACACAAAGGCCGCAGCCGACACAGTAGTCCTTATGATAGACTGTCTTGTCATCCGCATCGACGGTCATCGCTTTTACCGGGCATCGTTCGACACATTTTCCGCAGTCAACGCAGCTTTCCTCATCTTTGGCGCATTTGTAGTTGCCCCAGGAATCATAACCTGTGCCGTGATGAATCTTGGCGGCCATCAGAAAACCGCAGTGGCACTTGGAACAGTTGCAGAAACCGGAGCAGTCTTTGGCGTGGGCCATCTGCACAAACAGCCCTGCGCTTTCATCGTGGTGCAGGATGGCGAGGGCCTGATCAATGGAGATGACGCGTGGGTCGGCGATTTTTGTCTCCAGGAGGTATTCCGCCATCGGGCCGAAAGCGATACAGACGTTCATTTCATCCGTGCACTGGCAGTGCCTTTTGGCAAACGTGGCAACCTTCCGGCAGGCACAGTCGCTGGCGACAATCAGCGTTTGTTTCTTGATGATGGCTTCAATATCATCATCCGGGAGCAGCTTTCCGTCTTTTACCGTATCGGCGCGGACCGGAACGACTCTCGCGATGGGGATATGATAATCCATCAACACTTTTCCATAGGCTTCCGCATAATACTGTCCCATGTTAATGGCGTCTTTCTGATCAATGCTGTCCACATTGAATTCCCAGATGCCATGGATAAAGGGCACGATCCGGTATTTTTTCTCAAGACCATCCCGTTCCCAGTACATCAAACCTCTGTTCGACATGGATTCCAGCTTTTCGGCCGCCTCTTCGATGCTCATGCCGAAGTCGCCGGCCACCTGCGCGGGTGTTTGCAGGCCGCGTTTGAAGTTGATGAAGATCTCCGCGTCTTCCGGCGTGAATATTTTTCTCAGGAATACCATCTCCGAGCCTTTTTCGGTTTTGGGGTATCCCTTGGTCATTGAATCTAATTTCTGCCTTAATTTTTCATAGACATCTTCCATCTTTTTATTCTCCCCGTTTGAAGATCAACGTGAATGCATCACGCAGCGTATTCATAATTTTTCAATTTGACGCTCTTTAACATGTTCAGGGCGTTACGGCCACTAATAATTAGCCGCTTTCAGAGAAGTATGGGTTACTGCAAAACAGGGGTAAAGAAGTAGGAAACTAACGCGTTCTGAGAAGGCGAAAGCCCATGCGGGAGTCGCGAAAGCCCGGGTAGCGGTTGCTGCGATACGCTGACCGGCAGAGTTTCGCTCCGTGGCGCCAGGAGCCGCCACGCATGACGCGGATCGAACCCGATGGAGGGCCTTCGGGATCGGTAACCTGGCTGGCTGGATAAACGCCTTTCCAGTCCTGCACCCATTCCCAGACATTGCCGTGCATGTCATACAATCCGAAAGCATTGGGATTCTTTTGTCCCACGGCATGTGTTTTCGATTCGGAATTCTCTTTATACCACCCGACGTTCGATAAATCGTTGTTGCTGTTCCCGGAGTGAAATCGTGTCGTCGTTTTCGCCCTTGCCGCGTATTCCCATTCGGCCTCCGTCGGAAGCCGGTACGGGTCCTTATCCTCCATGCGATTGAGCTTACGGATAAACTCCTGAACATCTTTCCAGGATACATTTTCCACCGGGCAGTCGTCGCCACAGCCGTTGAAATGGGACGGATTGTTTTCCATGACACGTTTCCATTGCCCCTGAGTGACTTCCGTTGTCTGCATGAAAAAGGAACGACTGATGGTTACCTGGTGCAGGATTTCATCGTTATCCCGTCCCTGCTCATTGGAAGGCGATCCCATCTTAAACGTACCCGCCGGGATCAGCACAAATTTTGCCCCCAGGGTGGAACTTGTGATTTCCTCGATGCTTATCAGTGGTTTCTTTTCTATGGGTTCAACCGGCTGGGGTATCTTATTCATTTTCGTTTTATCCGGTAACGGCGGATGACATGCCGGGCAGGGGATGTAACCGGCTTTTGCCGCTTCTTCGGGGCTGTCGAATTTTATAATTTTATGAGGCTTGATTTTTTTGGACCATGGACAAGCCGGGTAATGATATTTATTGGATGTTTTCGAGCCAATGAACTCTTGCGACGCATTCACCTGAGTCGCTGCAAGGAAAGCAACAAAAAGCGCCGGCAGAATTCTATAGATATTTTTCATCATTCATCATCAATGTACTTAAGATTCACGGGAACTTGCTTTGTCAAAACAAAAATATATGAAAGTCATCTTGCGTGTCAAGGTAATCTTGGCGTTGTGGAGGGGAATGATTATTGAGTCGTTTTCGCAAAAAAGATTTATCGGCCGGGGATGGGAAACATCCAAGTGAAACTTGTTTTATATTTTCTTCCAGTAATCAATCGCCCGTGATTCGAATTGAACTGCATTGTATTGTTTGCGCCAACTCAACAGAATCTCCATATTCTTACTATCATACAGCAAACAACAATATGAGAGAGATTATTTCTTTTCCTCTTGGATAATTACAATAGCATTGACAGGACACTGCTCGGCACATGCACCGCAATCCATACAGAAAAAAGGATCAATTTCGTATTTTTCAGAACCTTCGTTAATTGCATCCACTGGACACTCATCCTTACAGGTCCCACAAGCAATACAATCATCGGTAACACAGTGTGCCATTTTTTCTCATCCCTTATCTTCACATTGGTCCGGTGATTAGTCTAAGTATAAACACCGGGCCAATGTGTCTATCAGAATAGTTATTTTACAACCCAGAATTCCCATTCACAGCTTTGGTCTTTGTCAATTCTTTTAGTGCGTTTGTAT
>CAYULE010000063.1:0-12693 GCA_964445385.1 uncultured Smithella sp. | reverse complement strand
ATGGCACAAAGCGGGCCAATCATGGCACTTTAAATTTCTTAGTAAACTCAATTACATAATAAATTATCAATGATTAACCATGCCACTTATGGCACGATTTGCGTTTGGCTTTTTTTGTATCCGTGAACAAAATGGAATGAATTATCATACTATAATAAACAGTTAGGCAGCATCAGGGATGTCGGTGTTTTGTTGGCCCTGATATTGCTCATGCCCTTCAGCATTATGGAACTGGATGATGGACGGATCGCGACTGTCCGGATGTACCGCTCTGTAAGGCGAAAAAACAATTAAACAACGAGGAGGGTATAAGATGGATCATTACAAGTTGTTTATCGACGGAGAATTCGTCGATGCGAAGGATAAAAAAGTTTTTACAACCTATGACCCGGGCAATGATCAACCCATTGCCACGGTAGCGCAGGCCGGTATAGCTGATGCGGAAGCGGCCATCATGGCTGCCCGCCGCTCTTTTGACAGCGGGGTATGGAGCCGTTTAACACCGGCCGCCCGTGCGCAAAAGATGTATGATTTTGCCGATCAGATCAATACACAGACCCTGCGTCTGGCCGTCACCGAATCGATGGATGCCGGACAGACTATCAATTTTTCCAAAGTGACTCCACTGGGCTTTGGCGCCAACATGTTCAAAGACCTTTCGAACTATGCTTCCTTTAAATTTCCCTGGGAAGAAGAGATAAAAGCCCAGGGCAATCCCTTTGATTACGGCCGTGACTATATTCGCCGTGAACCCATCGGCGTTTGCGTCGGCATTATTCCCTGGAATTTCCCGATGGTGATGGCCTTCTGGAAAATCGGCCAGGCCCTCATTATGGGCAATTCCGTCGTCATCAAGCCAGCCTCGGTCACGCCGCTTTCGGCTCTCATCATCGCGGAATGCGCCAAGACCGTCGGTATTCCTGATGGTGTCATCAATGTCATTCCCGGCCCGGGCGGAGCGCTGGGGAAAATTCTCTGCACACACAAGGAAGTTGACAAGATCTCCTTTACTGGAAGTACCGAAGTCGGTCGTGAAATCATGACCATGGCCTCTGGAACCATCAAGAAAGTAACACTGGAACTGGGCGGCAAATCAGCCAATATCGTTCTGGACGATGCCGACATGGAACATGCGATAGCCTGTTCGGCTTTCGGTACTTACTTCCACGCGGGCCAGGTCTGCGAATCGGGCACCCGCATCCTGATTCAGAAGAAGATCTACAATGAATTCGTCGACAAGTTCAAAAAACATGCGGAGGCTATTCGCATCGGCTATCAGCTTCTGCCGACCACACACATGGGACCTCTCGTCAGTCACGAGCAGGTGGCCGCTGTTGACGGGTATGTTCAGATCGGCAAGAAAGAAGGCGCCCAGCTTATCACCGGCGGTAAGCCGGTAGAAGTCGAGGGGATCAAGGGCGGCTGCTATTATGCCCCCACCGTTTTTGCGGGCGTGAAAAACAGCATGCGCATTGCCCAGGAAGAAATTTTCGGTCCTGTCGTTGCCATTATGCCGTTTGACAGCGATGAAGAAGCCGTGGCCATCGCCAACGATTCTATTTACGGATTGGGCGGCGGTGTCCTTTCCAGCAACACCGCGCGGGCGGAAAAGATCGCCCGGAACGTCCGCACAGGCACCATGTGGATCAACAACTACCATTACTTTGGCTCTTTCTGCCCCTTCGGCGGTTATAAGCAGTCCGGCGTCGGTCGTGAACTGAGCCATATCGGATTGGAAGAATACACCCAGACCAAGCGAATCCACATCGCAAGCTTTGCCGACGCCAGTTCGAATTACACCATGACCGCCACCATGTCGGACAATAAGTCCCTTTCGAAGTACATCATTAACCTGCCTACAAAAATCAACGCCGGACACGGTTCATTGGCATCCGTAGCCAAGGAAGTCGTTGACCTGGGCGGCTCGCGGGTGCTGCTCATGACGGATGCGGGCATCGTCAAGGCCGGTGTTGCCAAGCTGGTTCAGGATTGCCTGTCCGACTTCTGTGTCGGTGTTTTTGACAACATTCCGCAGGACACGGATCTGGAAACAGTAGATGCCGCGACGGAAATGGCCCGTAAATTAAAAGTTGATTGTATCGTTAGTTGCGGCGGGGGGAGTGTCATCGATACGGCCAAAGCGGTTTGTACAACCCTGAAGAACGGCGGCTGCTGCAATGATAATATCTCCTGGGGAAGATTGACCGAAAACCCGGTGCCCCATATCGTCATTCCGACGACCTCGGGAACGGGCAGTGAAGTGACGTGGGCGGCGGTTATTAAAAACAAGGTTGCCGGACGCAAGTCGTACATCATCGAACCCCGGCTCGCGCCGAATGTCGCCATCCTTGATCCGCGCATGACGATGACCCTGCCTCCCGGAATGACGGCCGGCACGGCCATGGACGCCATGACCCATGCCGTCGAAGCGCTGACCACGATTACGACGAATCCCATTTCCGACGGTCAGGCCCTGCATGCCATCCGTTTAATCAAAGAAAACCTTCCCATCGCTGTCAAGGACGGAAAGAACGAAACTGCGCGCTTGAACCTTGCGGCGGCTTCCACGATGGCGGGGCAGGCCTTTACCATTTCGTTTGTTGCTCTGGCCCATGCCATGGCGCATACGGTCGGCATGCTCCACGGCGTTCCCCACGGTTATGCCTGCGGCATTATGCTGCCCAAGGTCATGCGCTACAATGTCGACCACGCCACGGATAAGCTGGCTCTGATCGCCCTTCAGCTGGGGGTCAATACATTCGGTATGGACAAACGAAAAGCAGCACTGGCAGCCGCAGATGAGATTGAAAAGCTCATGAAGCAGGTTGGTCATCCCATGAAACTGCGTGACTTCGGTGTTCTCGAAGAAGGTCTCACGGCCTGCAGCATGCACGCCATGCAGGACCCGGTTTCGCTTTACAATGCGCGTCCCGTAGCGAGCCCGGATGAAATCCTGGAGCTCTATAAACAGGTATTTTAACCCGTCATGTCATGGAGGGCAGGGCGCTGTTTCACCTGTCCTCCATGCGACACGGTTCAGAGTTGAAAAAGAAGAAATGGTGATGATCCATGATTAAACTTACCCCGCGTGCCTGTGTGGCCATCAAAGAGACGCTATCGGAGATGGGATGTCCGTGTTCTGTCCGAATTGAAATTCGATCAACAGGGTGTTGTGATGCGTCACTAAGTATGACTGCGGATACGGCTGAAGAATCCGACCTGATCAAAAAAATAGATGGTCTGACGATCTTAATGCGTCCGGCCATCCATGAGCTGGTTGGTGACGTTTCCATATTCTGTTCCGATACTCCAGCCAGGAATGAATTCATTCTTGTGTCGGACAGGCCGCTGAACGAGTGGGAAGGATTCGGGACCTGCAACATCCGGCAGGGACCCTCTTTCCCGTAAAAAACGACCATCTGAATATCTGATTATTAATAAAGATACGGAGGAAATGTATCATGAGTTTGAAAAAAGAGTATGACGAAAAACGGGTCAGTCCGGAAGAGGCCGTGAGCGTCGTCAAATCCGGCGACTGGGTGGATTACGGACACTTTGCCTGCGCGCCGACGTTTCTGGATCCGATGCTCGCCAAGCGTGTTGATGAATTGACTGATGTAAAAGTGCGGGCGGCGACGTATCCGGGCCTCGCAGCAGTTGCGCAGGCGGATCCCACCCGGGGAAAGTTTTGTTACAACAACTGGCACTTCAGCGGCGGTGACCGCATGCTTCACGATAAGGGACTGTGCAATTATATTCCCCTTCTTTACCATGAGATGCCGGGTTACTATGATTCTCTGGATACGGATGTTTATATGTTGAAAGTGACGCCGATGAACTCAAGTGGTTATTTCAACTTCGGGCCGTCCTGCTCGATATCCAAGGCCACTGCCAATCGCGCGAAAAAAGTGATCGTTGAGGTCAATACCAGCGTTCCCTATTGCTGTGGCGGGTACAATGAATCCATTCACGTCTCTGATGTGGATTTCATTGTTGAGTCGGACAACAAGCCCCTGATCAGTGTTCCGGTGGCCCCGATCAGCGAGGAAGAGACCCGGATCGCAAAAATCATTATGAATGAAATTCACGACGGCTCAGTCATCCAGCTCGGCATCGGCGCCATGCCGAATACCGTCGGGATGATGATTGCCCAGTCCGATTTGAAGGATCTGGGGGTGCATACGGAGATGCTTTGCGATGCTTTCGTGGATATGTATGAGGCGGGACGCGTGACGAACAGTAAAAAGAAAGTTGACACCGGAAAGATGGTCTACACGTTCGCCCTGGGCAGTCAGAAGCTTTACGATTTCCTTCATTACAATCCCTGTTGCGCCACCTATTCCGTGGACTATGTGAACAAGCCCGAACGCATTGCTATGAATGACAACATGGTCGCCATCAACAATGCGGTGGAGATCGATTTATACGGTCAGGTTTGTTCAGAATCGTCGGGCATCCGGCATATTTCCGGTACGGGCGGACAGTTCGATTATATTTACGGCGCCTACCATTCCCAGGGGGGAAAGGCGTTCATCTGTCTTACGGCCACGAAGAAAAATAAAAAAGGCGAAGTCAAGTCGCGCATTGTGCCGACGTTAACGCCCGGCGCCACGGTGACGATTCCCCGGACGGTTGTGCATTATGTCGTTACGGAATACGGCATGGTCAACCTGAAAGGCAAATCCACCTGGGAAAGAGCGCAGTTGCTGATCAGTATTGCCCACCCCGATATGCGCGATGAGTTAATCAAGGCCGCCCAGAAACAGGGCATCTGGAGAGAAAACAACAAGCATCAATGATTGATGTCATTAATTAATATTTTGCAGAAGGAGCAAACAATGATTCTTTTCAACCCCAACAAACATTCCAGGAAGTACCCCGACGAGAAATCGCGGCAGATCATGATTAAAACGATCGAATTCTTTGAGAGAAAGGGACTCAAAAAGATAAAGGCAGACTGGCACAAAAGAGAGTGGAACCACGATTTTGTCAGATTTCTCAAGGACAATCAAATCTTTGCCAGCCTGCTGACCCCTAAGGGCTACGGTGCGCCCGATTCCCGCTGGGACACGTATCGCAACAACGAGTTTTCGGAGATTACCGGATTTTACGGCTTTCCCTACTGGTATACCTGGCAGGTAACCAAACTCGGCCTGGGTCCCATCTGGATGGGAACCAACGAGGAGGTGAAGAAGAAAACGGCGAAACTCCTGCAGGAGGGCGGCGTTTTCGCTTTCGGGCTTTCGGAAAAAGAACATGGCGCCGACATTTATTCGAGCGACATGAAGCTCATTCCCCAAAAAGATGGAACCTATAAAGGGGATGGAGACAAATATTACATCGGCAACGGCAATGAAGCCGCTCTGGTCGCCACGTTCGCCAAAATGTCGGACACGAATGATTACGTGTTTTTTGTCGTTGATTCGCAGCATCCCAACTACGAATGTGTCCGCAGCGTTGTTGAACAACAAAGCTATGTGGCCGAATACGCACTGCATGATTATCCCATCACCGAAGGCGACATTATTCAGAAAGGTCCCGAAGCCTGGGACGATATGCTCAACACCATCAATCTCTGCAAAGTCAACCTCGGCTGGTGCGCCATCGGATTGTGCACCCATGCTTTTTATGAGGCCATCGATCACGCCGCCAACCGGAATGTCTATGGTAAATTCGTCACGGACTTTCCCCATGTGCAAAAACTGATGACCGACGCTTATTGCCGGCTGGTTTCCATGAAACTCTTCTGCGAACGGGCTGGCGACTACATGCGCTCGGCCAATGAAAACGATCGCCGCTACCTGCTGTACAACCCGATGATGAAGATGAAGGCAACCCGCGAGGGAGAAGACGTCATGAACATTCTCCATGACGTCATTGCCGCGAAAGGATTTGAAAGCGAGCCCTTTTTTGAGTGCGCGAAAAATGACATCCCCATGCTTCCCAAACTTGAAGGAACCGTCCATGTGAACATGGCCCTAATTGTCAAATTCATGGCGAACTATTTCTTCAATCCTAAGGATTATCCCGAAGTGCCGCGCCGGGATGATCCGGTCAATGATGATTACCTGTTCCGTCAGGGGCCGACAAAGGGCCTGGGGAAAATCCAGTTTCACGATTACAACATCGCTTACAATGCGTGTACCCTGCCGAACGCCGAAGTTTTTAAGGAGCAGATCAAGCTGTTCAAGAATCTGCTGACCAAGGCAAATTTCAGCAAAGAACAGTCCAAGGATATTGATTATCTGCTCGCTCAGGGAGAAATTCTGACGCTGGTGGCTTATGGCCAGCTCATTCTGGAGAGCCGCAAGTTCTTTGATGTGGAGGACGATCTTATCGATGAAATATTCGATTTTATGGTGCGGGACTTTTCGAAGTACGCGCTCAACATCTATTCCAAACCCAGCAATACGGACCAACAGCGCGAGCTGGCACTGGCGATTATCAAACACCCCGTCACGAACGAAGCACGTTTCAAGCGAGTGTGGGAAAACCACGTGTATGCCATGAAGGGTCAATATAAAATGAGAGATTGATCAATAGAGGAATAAGTATACCCTCCAGCACATCGGGAGGCGGACTGCTGTCGCTTTGTGCTGGAAGGTCCCTGCTGAGACGGGATATTGTAAGTTAGTATTGAGACAATGCCGTTCAGTTTACTTAATGAAAGGAAAATGAAATGCCGCTATCATGGATCATGTATAATGGAAAAAAGATTCTCTATAACGACTTCAGTAAAGAACCGGATGAGAAGGCGCGTATTCGGCAACTTGAAGAAGAGTTGAAGCTTCTCGCGAATCAGTCCTCAAAAGTTTTGATGCTGGTTGATATCACCGATGCCGTTTTGGGCCGTGATTTCATGGCCACGGCGAAGCAGCTTGCACCGCAGTTCGAGGCGCATCTGGAGAAGCAGGCCATCATCGGGGCCGATGGCCTCAAAGCCATTCTGCTCTCCGGGTTCAATGCGTTCAGCCGTGGGATTCCGCTTAAACCCTTCTCCAGCGCTCAGGCGGCTAAAGACTATTTGACCGGTTAAAGCGAATCTTTGCCGTCTCAACCCTGTGCTTTGATGAATCGCCCGAGGTCTTCCCGGTTCAAATCGATCCTGTCATCGGGAAACTCCTCGATTTCAGATAAGCGGGAACACTGAAGTACGAAAGTCAGGAAGAAACATAATATCTGATGATGTTCCACAATGAAACATTACGTGTGCCATAATGGGATGCCAATTTGAATGGCAAATTTCGAATGCGTGTCCGGCATTATAAGGATATCAATAAATCAGATTACTTATGTATTGATAGCTGAAATTGGAGGAAATGGCATGCATACTGCGATTTCATCTACTGTAATGAAACTGCCGCCGCCTCGCAACACGGAAGTTCCGGGGATTTTGGTCACCACACGCTGTGAACCGTTAAGAAATATTGACTATCCCGTAGATTTGCCTGCTGACCGATAAATTTGCGACATTCATTGGATTCTTGTCGGCTCCGGGGCAATATAGCTTTAAAAAATCTATTATCATCAGCGCCATTTTTCGCAGGCATGTAAATATTAATGTGGATAGGGGGGATTATGAAAAAATGCAACAGTTCAATTTTAATCATGGCAATAATTACGGTATTAATGTGGGCGGCAATTGCCGGGGCGGGGGAAATTGTAATTGGCTATAGCGGGCCTTTGAGCGGTCCCGCTGCTGATTACGGGGTGGATTGCTCAAACGGCATCACGATGGCCATTGACGAGATTAATGCCGCGGGTGGAATTACCATAAAAAACCGGAATTATACTTTCCGCCTGGAAAAAATGGACGATAGCGTCAATCCGGCAAGGGCGACGAGTAATGCCATTCAGATGCGAACTGAACACAAGGCAATGGCGATATACAATCCGGTAACTTCTACGACTCTTGCTCTGATGAAAATCAATGAACAGAAAAGAAATGAATTTATCATCATGACCTATACGAGCATGCCCGGGATCTCCGAAATGGGGAACAAACTCATGCTGACCATCACGCCATCTTTTAATATCGCCGCGAAGGCGGAGGCTGATTTGGCCTGGGGAAATGGCTGGCGAAAGGTTGCGATGATTGTAACGGCGGGGCCTTATGGCGATATGTGGCGTAAGGTCTTCAAAGAAGAATGGATTGGTAAAGGAGGCACGATTACTGTTAATAAATCTGCGAATTATTACACAAGAACGGATTTTACAGCCCCGCTTGCGGAGGCCCTGGCTACCAATCCTGATTTTCTTCTTATCGGTGGTCCTTCGTCCACGACGGGTCTACTCATCGAGCAGGCAAGAGACAGGGGTTTTGAAGGAGGATTTGTCCTGATTGATCAGGCCAAGCTGGAGGCTATCTATTCACTGATGAGCAAGCCTCTTTTGATGGAAGGCACCATTGGCTATGCTACAGTAGAAAAAAGCAACCTCTACCCGGCCAGTCAAACCTTTTTTAAGAGGTATACATCCATCTATAAAAGGGCGTTAACCTGGGAGGCCGTTACCCATTATACAAGTATGTATGCCCTGGCAAAAGCGATCATCGCAGCAGGAACCGTGGATGACGTAAAAGCGATCCGCGCAGCTTTCCCCAGTGTGTTTCCTCTGCTTGGGGACAAATATCCCCTGGAGGTTTTCGGCGTCACGCCCGGCGGGCGCATGATTAATGCTACGGTGATCCAGTCTGTGAAGTACGGCAAATTGACAGAGCCCAAAGTATTTATCTGGTGGCCTAAATCACAAAAAGAATTTAATCAGATCAAAAAACTATCAAGAATCACCAAGCCAATGATATGGAAGATCATGGCAGACTAAGAGCGAATGAAATTTTAACGGGACGCTTTGACGAATAGAGAAATGATCTCTGAAAAGACGCACGATGGTTCAAGGAGAATGTTCAATGATTTATTTGTCGGGGTACAAGATCCAAAAATCGATCTACCGTGGCTCAATAAACGTTTATTACCTGGGACAGAGGAAAAAAGACGGACGGCCCGTAACGATCAAAGTGGCCGCCGATGCAACCTTCAGTGAAAAGGATCTCCGGAGGTTCACCCATGAACGGGATCTTCTGAGTTGTCTGAACATTTCCGGTGTTCCCTTGTCTTACGGCATTGAGAGATGTCGGGGCAGCTACGCCCTCATTCTGGAAGCTCTGCCGGGTTTATGCGTCGCCGAAAGTGATGCCAAAAAGGGCCTCCAGCTGGTTGACGCCCTGACCGTCGGCGCGAAAATGGCCGGAATTCTGGGCGGTCTGCATGCAAGCAATGTTGTTCATCAGGATATCAAACCGGCGTCGATATTTTACGAGCCCGAGTCCGGCGATGTCTGGCTGGGTGATTTTGACAGCGCCACCTTTCCCAATCATCTCACACACAAAATTTATCAACCGGGAATGGCAACAGGGACGCTTCCCTATATGTCGCCTGAACAGACAGGACGCCTGAACCGCTCTGTCGATTTTCGCACCGATTTTTATTCCCTCGGTGCAACGCTCTATGAGCTCCTGACGGGATCGCTTCCCTTTGTGGGGACCGATCCTCTCGAAATCGTCCACAGCCATCTCGCCCGCCTGCCCGTTCCCCCCTGCGAAGTCAACACCCTCATCCCGGAAATGGTGTCGGCCATCGTGATGAAGCTTTTGGCCAAATCTCCGGAAGACCGCTATCAAAGCGCCTGGGGGCTTAAAAACGACTTCGATGAATGTTTGCGGCAGCTTGATCTCAAAGCAGAGATCACTTATTTCCCGCTGGGAAGCCAGGATGTCTCTGAGCGGCTCAACATCTCTCAGAAGCTTTACGGCCGTGAGCAGGAGAAAGAACTGCTTTTGAAATATTTTGAGAGCATCGGCGATGGGGCGGCCCGCATGATCATGGTGTCCGGTTATTCGGGAATCGGAAAGACATCCCTTGTCCAGGAAATCCATAAGCCGCTGATCGCCCGCACGGGTTACTACATTCGCGGGAAGTTTGACAGACTGCATGGTGATATTCCCTACAGCGGCCTGGTTCAGGCATTTCAGGATCTTGTCGATCAGATCCTGAGCGAAAGTGAACCCCGGTTGCGCCTGTGGAAAGAAAGACTCCTGTCTGCCCTGGGTCCAAACATCCGTGCCATTATTGATGTGATCCCCGATATGGAACTGATAACGGGACCGCAGCCGCCGCTCATTGAACTCGGGGCGGATGAGGCGCAAAACCGATTCAACCGCGTTTTTCTGGAATTTATGCGTGTCTTCTGCCAGGGGGAGCATCCGCTGGTCATTTTTCTGGATGACCTGCAATGGGTTGACCGGGCCACCCTCAAACTGATTGAGCTGATCATGGGGATGGGTGAACTCCATCACCTGCTGTTGATCGGGGCTTACCGGAAAAATGAAGTCGATGGCTCTCACCCGCTCATGATTACCCTGGATGCCGTCGTAAAAAACGGAAGCATCCTCCGGTATATCGATATTTCCTCGCTGTCGGCGGCTTCCGTGACGAAGATGATCGCGGACATGCTGCACAAAAAAAACGAGGATGTTCAGGAATTGGCGGAACTGATCACATTTAAGACGGGCGGCAATCCCTTTTTTGTTTCCCATTTTCTGACAACACTTCATCAGGAACACCTGTTGACCTTCGATGACAAATCCAAATCCTGGAACTGGGATTTTACAAAGATCAGTGCACTCGCCATTACGGATAATGTCATTGATCTTCTGATTCACCGTTTCTACCATCTTTCTGTCGAGACGAGGTCCGTTCTTCAGATGGCGGCCTGCATCGGGAGCCGTTTCGATTTGCAGATGCTGTGCCTGATCACCGGATCCTCCGCTTTAGCCATCCGCCGCGATCTCATTCCCGCCGTCGAGCAGGACCTGCTGATTCCGATCAAGGGAGTGCGCATCCGGGAAAGCAGGGCGGGTGACCGGGAAGAGCCGGAGGCCTATCGCTTCCAGCACGACCGCGTGCAGCAGGCCGCGTATACCCTTATCCCTCCCGACCAGCGAAAATTGATTCATGCCCGGATCGGACGGGCCCTTCTGGAGAATTTCGATGATGTCAAAAAAAGTGAGGAAATTTTTGACATCCTGATTCACCTGAATTTTGCCACCGAACTCATCACGGATCCCGCGGAGCGACTGAATCTGGCCAACCTTAATCTGCTGGCCGGGAAAAAGGCCAAGTCTTCCGTAGCGTTTGAACCGGCCCTGAATTACATTAAAACCGGCATGGCCCTTTTGCCTCCGGAGTGCTGGAGTGCCTGCTATGAGCTGACGCTCCGTCTGCACCTCGAATGTCTGGAGACGATGAGACTCACCGGTTGCATGGATGAGATGGACCCGCTTTTTGAAGCAGTAAAAAAATATGCCCTTGCCCCTCTTGATGCGGTTGGCGCGTATGAAAGCCGTATCAAGGGATTTATGGCCCAGGACCGCCTGCGGGAGGCCCTGGTCACGGCACGGGAAATTCTCAACCTGCTGGGAGTGGACATGCCCGACCGCGCCAGGAAAAGCGAAAGCAAGCGGGTGCTGATGGAGACCATGTCCGGGCTGGCCGGGAAAGAAATCGAAACGCTGGTCGATCTCCCTGAGATGACGGATCCCTTCCAGCTTGCCGTTATGAAGATTCTGGTGACCATGATCAGCGTCATTTATATCGGCCGTCCCGATCTTTACTCTCATCTGCTTTGCAAACAGGTAAAGGGTTCCATCCGCTATGGGAATGCGCCGGGGTCGGTGTTTCTGTACGCGGCCTTCGGCACCCTGCTTTGCCGTTTGGGCGATGACATCGAAGCAGGGTACCGGTTCGGGGCGATTGCCCTTGCCCTGGCCCGGAAGAGAAATACCCTGGAACACAAAGGTCAAGCCATTCACGCCGTGAGCGGGTACATCAACCATTGGAAAGAACCGCTGAGCGAAACCCTGGAACTGGCCCTGAAAGGCTATCAGAGCGCCCTCGATGTCGGTGATTTCGAATTTGCCTCTTACAATATCTATTGCTATTGCAAACACGCTTTTCTCTCCGGGAAACCGCTGGAAGCGGTGGAAGAGGAGATGGAAAAATACAATCACATCATTAAAAAACTCAAGCAGGAGACGTCGCTCCGTTACCTCAAGACCTTCCATCAAACGGTGCTGAACCTGCTGGGAAGATCCCAAAACCCCTGCCTCTTTTCCGATGGCGAGGAAACCCTGCTCCTGCTTTATCAGCAGGCCAACAACAACCTGGGTGTATTTTATCTGTATTTCTGCAAGCTGCTGCTGAATTATCTTTTCGAAAATCACGAAAAAGCAATTTATTATGCCGACCTGGCGGAAAGAGAAGATGCCAGCCAATATGGGCGCCCCCTGGCGGTTCCCCTGACGTTTTTTTATGGTTCGCTGGCGCGCCTGGCTTTTTATCCGAAGGCGACTATACAGCATGAACCAATTCTCAAGAAAGTGGTGGCTGACCAGAAAAAAATGTCGGTCTGGGCAAGGCAGGCGCCGGACAATTATCGACCCAAGTTCCATCTCGTGGAGGCGGAACGCTTCTCGATTCTCGGGGATGATGAAAAAGCGATCGAGCATTATCAGCAGGCAATCGAGGCCGCGCAGGACCAGCAGTTTATCCATGACGAGGCCCTGGCCAACGAGCTGGCCGCCGGCTACTGGCGGCGTAAAGGAAGGCCGGCCTTTGCGGAGCCGTTCCTGCGTAG
>CAYULE010000062.1:0-12799 GCA_964445385.1 uncultured Smithella sp. | reverse complement strand
TGCGTTCGGGACGCAGGAGTCGCGCGTTCAAATCGCGCCATCCCGACCATTTTTTTCTTTTATCTTTTAGCCCACAATAGATGCCATCTTGAAGATCGGCAGATACATGGCGACAATCATGCCGCCCACGATGCCCCCCAGAAAAACCATCATCACCGGTTCTAAAAGAGATGTCATGGCCTCCACCGCCGAATCTACTTCATCATCGTAAAAATCAGCAATTTTATTAAGCATGGAATCCAAGGCGCCGGTTGCTTCACCAACAGCAATCATCTGGACCACCATTGGCGGAAAAATACCTGTTTCAGATAACGGCTCAGCAATAGACCGTCCTTCGCTGATACTTTGACGCGTTTTCATTAAGGCATTTTCCACAACTACATTACCCGCTGTTTTACTGACGATATTTAACCCTTCCAGAATCGGGACACCGGAACTCATCATAGTCGCCATCGTTCGAGAGAATTTAGCAACGGCCACTTTTTTAAACACAGGTCCTAAAAGCGGTGCTTTGAGAATGGCCGAATCCAGTATCCAGCGGCCTTTCTCCGTCTTATAAAATTGACGAATGGCAACCACCAGCACGATTATAAAACCCAATATTACCCACCAATAATTCTGGGCAAATTCGCTCGCCCCAACAACCATCGCTGTCGGCCCGGGAAGTTCACTTCCCGCACCTTCGAACATTTTTTTAAATACGGGAATAACTTTGATCAGAAGTAAAGCAACAACGGCAAACGAAATGACCAGAACGGCCGCAGGATAGGTCATGGCGCTTTTGACTTTAGCTTTCAACTTCAAGGCTTTTTCCAGATAATTGGAAAGGCGGCCCAAAACAACGTCAAGAATACCACCCGCTTCTCCCGCAGCAATTAAGTTGACAAACAAATCATCAAATACTTTCGGGTGCTTTTTCAACGCATCCGTCAAGCTTGTTCCGCCTTCAATATCTTCTTTCACCGAACGAATGATTTTGGCGAAAGTTTTATTTTGCTCCTGCTGGGCCAGCAAATCCAAACATTGAATAAGCGGCAACCCGGCATTAATCATCGTGGAAAAAATCCGGCAGAAAACAACCACTTCCTTTTCCTTTACCCGGCCTGCCAGGAACGGAACATACTCCGCGAGATCTTTCGGTTTTTTCCGGACATCGATGGACTTAAATCCCTGTCGTCTCAATAGCGTGCGAACAACTAACTCATCGGCAGCTTCCATCTCGCCTTTTTTCACTTCATCTTTTTTCGTTGTTCCTTCCCAAAGGAAAATCGGCATATTTAAGAATCCTTTCTTTACTAGGGATAATTACTCTTATTATCATAAACCATCTTCCATGTAGTTTCAACAAGTTAAATTCAAAATTTAAATTTTTATTTCCAGCCTGTTTTTACACTTGATCAGTAGTTTTTTTCCCCATTCGCATGAGAAGGATTTCATATTGTATAATCCCCGCAGCAACTGCAACATTGAAGGAGTCAAAGTCTCCAGCCATCGGAATCGTGATTAAAAAATCGCATTTCTTCTTGACCAGGGGACGTATTCCCTTGGCTTCGCTTCCCAGAACCAGCGCCACCGGGCCGATAAAATTCTGTTCTCTTATACTCTTGCCCCCATGGGCATCAGCACCAAAAACCCAGAAACCTTTATCTTTTAAATAATCAATCGTCTGGGATAGATTCGTCACACGGGCAACCGGTAGTTGTTCAGCGCTGCCAGCAGATGCCTTAATCACCGCCGGTGTAACCGAGGCCGCGCGATCTGTGGGGATGACCACGCCGTTGGCACCCAGGCAATGAGCGCTACGGATAATCGAACCCAGATTTTGCGGATCAAGAATGCTGTCTAGAATTAAGATAAGGTCTTGTGATAAATGAGGGTTGCGGTTTTCCAATATGTCATCTAAATCTGCATACACAAACGATTCGCGCAACCCAACGATTCCCTGGTGATCCGTTCTACCCGTTAATTCATCGAGATGCTGACGGGACTTCCATTCCACGGGTATTTTCTTTTTACGGGCACTATCAACAATGTCTTTTACAGGCGAACCGCCACGACCGTCGGCGATAATGATTTTTTTCAGGGATGAGGCCTCTTGGGCGAGTAAAATCTTAATGGGATTTATTCCGTAAACTGCCTCCATGTTTTGCCTTCTATTCACAAGAGGAAATGATCATGTGCTGGTTTGATGAGCCAGACCTTCGGTAATCTCTTGAATGATCTCACGGCATGCGGCGATCGGATCTTTGGCCTGCCGAATAGGTCTGCCCACAACAATGTAATCAGCGCCCGCCTGAATCGCCTCAAAAGCACTGAGTGTCCTTTTCTGGTCATCCTTGACGGGTTCGTTGGCATTACGGATGCCGGGTGTCACAATAACAAAATCTTCACCCAGATCCCGTCTGAGGGCAATGATATCCTGAGGCGAGGCTACAACACCTGAAGCCCCCGCCCCGTGCGCCACTTTCGCCAGGCGAAGGACCAACTCATTTGTCGTTGTCTCGAATCCGATTTCTCGAAGATCGCTGTTACTTAAGCTGGTCAATACCGTTACCGCCAGAACAACAGGGGGTATAATACCGCGCTTTTCGGCGCAGGCGGTCACAGCATCGACGGTTTCCCGAATCATCCTTACGCCGCCTGCCGCATGAACATTGAACATGTCCACATTCAATCCGACAGCGGCTTCAGCGGCACGGGCCACCGTATTAGGAATATCATGAAATTTCAGGTCTAAAAATACCCGGCTACCTCTTTGCTTGATACTTTCGACAATCTTCGGTCCGACTGACGTAAACAATTCCTTACCAACTTTAAACATACCGACATGACCGGAAAGCAACTCTATCCAGGATAAAGCCTCCTCATACCCGGCAGCATCCAGAGCAAAGATCAACTTGTCTAAGGGCTTCTTACTCCAGATATTCTTCATCGCCAATAAACTCTGTGTTGTCCGGAATCGGTTTAAAATCTTCCTGGGATCCTTTTAAATATTCAGGATGTGCGTAAACGACTTTGCCTGCTGCAATTTCCCTTAGAGAAACAACTATTTCCCGATTTTTACTTTCCATCAAAGGCTTTGACCCTTTGAGCAACTGGCGCGCCCGCTTGGACGCCAGCGACACCAAGCCGAATCTGGTTTCAGCCACCCTTAAAGAATCCTCTACTGTAATTCTTGCCATGACTCTAATACCTCCTGAACATCTCTATTAACATGATTTAAAAAAACGATCAATTTTACCCTGTAAACGGTTTGTTTTGCATTTCTCCGCCCTGTAAATCGCAATCATTTGTTTGATGGCTGTTTCCAGATCTTCATTAAAAATCGTATAATCATACCACATAACTTCTTTTAATTCACGTTCAGCTTGAGTAAACCGTGTTTTTATTATTTCCGGACTCTCATGTCCCCGCTTTTCCAAGCGATTCAGCAATTCATCCAAAGAGGGAGGCAGCACAAAAACAAAAATACCATCTTTAAACATTTTCTTAATTTCTTTTGCACCGCGCGGCTCGATATCCAGCAACAAATCTTTCCCGTTGTTTAAAATTTTATTCATCACATTGACGGACGTTCCATAAAAATTACCGTAATTCTCCACCCATTCGACAAACTCACCCTGATTAATCCGCCGCTGAAAATCTTCGCGGGTAATAAAATGGTAATCTTTTCCATTTATTTCGTTGGGACGTGGCGTTCGAGATGTATAGGAAACAGAAAACTCAATTTCCGGACAGGCCGCAAACAGTCTTCGGCAAATGCTGCTTTTCCCTGCACCGGAAGGCGCCGAAAGCACGATAATCAACCCTTTATCCGTCATCGCCTCACTCAATATTCTGCGCCTGTTCGCGCAGCTTTCCCAGTTCGCTCTTGGCTTCAATCACCTGACGGGCAATATCCACATCATTGCCTTTGGAACCGATCGTATTAATTTCACGATTCATTTCCTGTAAAAGGAAGTCGATTTTTCTGCCTTCCGCCTCGTCACTTTGCAACAGCGTTTCGAACTGACTGATATGGCTCTGCATGCGGACTATTTCTTCGGTGATATCGCATCGATCCGCCATTATCGCCACTTCCTGAGCCAGACGGGCGGGATCAAGCTCAAATCCTGTCGTCAGCTCTTTAATCCTGTCAGAAAGACGTTTTTGATATTCCAGCACGATCTGAGGAGCACGTGACTGAATGGTATCCATTGTTTCGCCAATGGCATCCAGCCTCATTTGCATATCCGAAAATAAAGCAATCCCTTCATCCTGTCTCATATTAACCAGCATCGACAATGCTTCTTGCAGAGTTTTTTCCACTTGATTCAAGAAATCATCTTCGAGCTTTGTTTCCGCAGGCGGTGTGAAAATATCACGAAAACCGATAAGATTTCTAAGGCTGACAGGTTCCGTCATGTTGAATTCATTTTTCAGCCGGGTCAAAACATCAAAGTAGTCGCGCGCAACCTCCATATTCAAATTGACTTTGGAAGTTTCGGTGCCATCTCCCTCCAGACGAATCGAAACATCAATTCGACCGCGCTTGAACCTTTCCCCTATTTTCTTTTTATACTCCATTTCCAACGGGTAAAGCGCAGCGGGTGTTCGAAGAGAAATTTCCAGAAATCGATGGTTGACAGATTTTGCTTCCACCACAATATTCCGGCCATCAAAAATTGCTTCTACCCGACCGTAACCAGTCATGCTTTTAATCATATTCAAACCTTTTTTAAAGAAATTGTTTTATCCTGTACCGGCTCAGCCGTTTTTAATTGCAATAAATATCGCGACCGGATAGCACTTAACATGGATAATTGCTTCTCATCCGCATAATCCGGATAGGTCCAGGGTAGAGAGCAAAACTTCTTCCCCTGATAAATCAATGTCAAATCCGCGTAAATTCCGTCGCGTAAATAAGGCCGATGCGTATAACCTTTTCCGGTGGCGAGAATCAGATGAGCCTGGGACAGATAACCGGGATCGATGTTCACAAGCCGATGATCATCAACTGCCGATGCATTTTCAATTTCATTCGTCGCAAGCTTAATGTCCGGCAGTGCTTCCGGCCGGATTAACTTTTCCATCGACAAAAAACGCCGGACGAGTACCTGCCCCATTTCCGGACTATAATAATCCGTATAGTCAAAAGGCATCATCCCGCTTACGAAATCAGGCTGACCATAAAGAATCGACAACCTGTTGATGGTATCATTCAACATCCCGGCGGCCGGTGCAAAAATGCTGAAGACCAGTTTGACCGGCAGAGTCTGCGAGGGCTTGCTCATAATACGCTGATCAATTCTTCCCGTGAAACGGTGGACGTTCCGACCTTGCCCACAACAATACCCGCGGCGTGATTGGCCAGAGACGTGGCCTCCTTCAGATTCGCCTGCGCAGCCAGGGCCAGCGCCAGCACGCCGATGACGGTATCTCCCGCACCCGTCACATCGTAAACTTCTTTGGCCTGCGCCGGAAAAAACGTATGAGCCATTTTCGATCCCCGTTCAAAAAGGCTCATGCCTTCTTCACCCCGTGTTACCAGTAGCGCCTGAAAATCATATTTTGCAAGCAGTGTTTCCCCCAACTTCAGAAGATCATCTCCGTTGACAATTTCCATGTCTGCGGCACGCTGTGCTTCATGATGATTAGGCGTAATAACATGAACGCCTGCATAAATGGAAAAATCACTTTGCTTCGGATCAACGCACAAAAATATTTTTGCATCTGCGACAATGCTTTTAATGCCATCGATCAGCTCTCTGGAGATGACGCCTTTGCTGTAATCGGAAATCACAATGGCGCCAATCTTATCGCGCAATGATTTCACATAAGCAAGAATCTTGGTTGAGCTTGCTTTCGGAATTGGCTTTCTGCTTTCCTGGTCGAACCGGACAACCTGCTGCCCGTGTGCGACAATTCTGGTCTTCAACGTTGTCGGTCTTCCCTTCTCAATGATAATACCAGCGGTGTCAATGTCACGTTCTCTCAATTGCCGGACTAATCCCTTACCGATATCATCGGCGCCGATCACACCGGCCACATAAACCTGGCCGCCCATGGCATAGATTGTGTTGAGAACATTGGCACTGCCGCCCAGCATCACCGAGTCTTTCTGAACATCGACCACCGGCACCGGCGCCTCGGGGGAAATTCGCGATACCTTACCCCATATAAAGTGGTCGACCATGACGTCTCCGACGACCAGCACACCGGAACGCGGAAAATTTGCTATAATTCCTAACGCCTTTTTTTTCGTGATTTTTTTATCCACGTTTCAACAAAACTCCAGAAAATAATAACCCTAAAAAGAAAAAAAGCGCCGTCTGCGCTATTTTTTCCTTTAAAAAGTTAAGGGATGTTATTACTAAGAACCGGATTTGTCAATTATTTTCGTTTGGGCATGTTTTTGATTGGGATTTTGTTAAGAAGCGAAAAAAGCCCGGAACAGTTCAAATACCTTATTACTCAGGTGAAAAATTTTGACGGACTGCCATAGCGACAGAAAAGACAAATTATATTGACTCTCTGACCGGACCGGCGGTCTCCCCACATCTCGCTTTCCATTCGGCAATTTTTCATCATCGGGGACTGGAGTAAATGCCAGCAGGCTCAAACAAAACGAAAAAGTCCATGCCCCTAAATAATTTTCATACTGCCAATCACACGACCACTTCCATAGCGAGATATTTGCCTTAGGCCTTTAACCAGATCAGGCTGTCCGTTCCATTTCGCTCCTCACAAACTCAAGATTAGCTTGACACAACCAGTTGAAATTTCTATTGTCCAAATACAAACACGCAATACCGTCATCAAAGTATGATCGATGAATCTTGCTTATATAAGGCCAAGTTTCACAAAAATAAAGCATTTACAGACCCATTTGACGAGGCACATGCTTTAAGGAAGAACATGATGCATCAAATCAACACAAAACTATACGGCCAGAGAAACCATTGTAAAAGAATATTTCTTGTCGCTCCTCGTCATCCGGATAATTTTTGGTCCATGCAGGGGACCGTCAAACTTTTGGGCGCCAAAACCCTGATGCCCAACGCAGCGCTGGCTACGCTAATGGCTCTGACACCTCCTGGAATCAACGTGGAATATGTCCTCTGTGATGAAAACGTCTCAACTCTGGACTGGAATATATCCTGTGATTTAGCCGTGATCACCGGCGCAACGCTGCATAAAAAAAGGATCCATGAGCTCTGCGAAGGCTTCCGGCAAAAGGGTATTCCAATAGCGCTTGGCGGATCATACGCCAGCATTAATCCTGATCTATGCACTCATCTGGCTGATTTTCATTTTATCGGCGAGGCCGAATACACCTGGCCTGCTTTTCTTCGACAATGGATCAATGGCAGCGCCATGCCTGTTTATCACCAAAAGACCTATATTGATTTGAAAGACAGCCCTGCGCCCGACTGGTCTCTGATTAAGGCAAAAGACTATATCAATATCAACGTCCAGACCAGCCGCGGTTGTCCCAACGGCTGCGAGTTTTGTGATGTTATTCAGTATGTGGGACGAAAACCGCGCACCAAGTCCGTAGAGCAGGTCATACAGGAAGTAAAAAATGCGCACGCCATAGGCGCGCGCACTGTATTTTTTTCCGATGATAATTTTCTGGCCAATAAAGGTTTTACCAGACAGCTTCTGGCCGGACTTATCGCATGGAATCAAGCACAAACCCGTCCACTTTCATTTTCTACACAGATTACCCTGGAAATAGCGGATGACGAAAAATTGTTGCAGATGTGTGCAGATGCCCGCTTTTCTGTTTTGTTTCTCGGCGTCGAAACCGTACGTCGGGAAAGCCTGTTGGAAGTTAACAAAGTCCATAATTTAAAATACAGCATCGACGATCGCGTGAACAGAATTTCCCGTTACGGCATAATGCCATTCCTCGGTATGATTGTCGGTTTCGATCATGATGATGAAAACGTCTTCAACGAGCTCTATGATTTTATTTCCCGCACCAACAGCCCGATTGCCGGAATCAGCCTGCTTAATGCGCCACGTCATACACCGCTCTATCAGCGTCTGGAACAAGAAGGGCGACTCCTGGGCGACGATTTCTCCGGCGAATGGCAGCTCTCTACAAATATTGTCCCTAAGCAGATGAGTCGCGCCAGGCTTTTAACCCTTTATTGTGAGCTTTTTAAGAAAATTTATGATCCGGAATTGTTCCATCATCGGCTCCAGAGCTGGCTTGCGCAAGTTCATTATCAAAACAATTTATATACGAATAAGAAGCTTGATCCCCGGCAATTATCGCATGGTTTGAGAATGTTTTCTTTCTTTCTTCTTTTTGCCAGACCGGAGGTGAGGAAGCTTTTTTGGCAAAGTATCGTAGATACATGGAAAATGGATCCAAAACTTTTGCGGCGGGCTTTTACATTTCTGGCTCAGTATCATCACTTCTATGATTTTGTCCGGAATAAATTACCCGATACGATTTAAAGATTATAAATATTAATACCACCTATAGTGTTCGTATTAAAAAAAAGCACAACATATTGATTTATTCCTTGATTTTCCTTGTATTAAGTGCTAAGGTCTTTGACAAGGTAAAGAGAACCGTCGCTAATGGCAATACTGTTACGGCGCCATCTGAAGAGCACCAACCATACTGATTGCATCTCGAACGCCAAGCGGAACGGTTGCAAAGGTTAACTAAAATTTGAACCATTTAGAAAAGGCGGATCACAAATGATCCGCCTTCTTTGTTTTCTACTGTTTAATACTAATTCTCTAGATCATACGGCATGTGCAGATGATTATTCATAGTTACACATATCCCCTGATTCTTTAACATCCTGGATTGACAATCTTTCTGGCTGACTGATTTAGAAAATCAGATTAACAAAACGAAGATAAGGCCGCAGAGCGGGGGTCCCGCCTCCTTCTGAAATAATTTGCATAACCCGCGCGGAATCGGCGACAACCGCGCCACCCAGGTGCGTAATGAGCGTATCTGTAAAAATGTCCGGCATAAGTGGTGTAGATGGCCCCATGAGGGCAACCAGGCGTGGCGAGCCGAGCATGCCTATCATTTCCTCGAAGGTATTATTCAGCAGGGTGGTGGCGGTAATAATCGCGACATCGCAATCTTTAAGCGCTTTTATTTTATCATCTTTTGAGAGTAATTCCAAGCGCTCAGGGTTTTTTTCAATCACAGTCAGCATGGCGCCGGTCGCACGGATACGTTCAACCAAGGGTGAAAAAAGGCCGACCATCGCCACTTTTTCATCTGGCTGCAAATTAAAATAGGTAGTCGCCTCACGATCTTCCGCCTGATCAAAGCGTGGTACAATAAGCGCGTTGGCTGTTGCCAAACCAATCGCCCGATACAGATCATTCCGGCCTTCGATCAAGTAGGCCAGCGTATTCATCGGGTCAGAACCCGCATAAGTACCCGCTTCTTTCAAAACTGTGCAGCCCTTAGGTGTAGCATCCGTTAGCAAGGCGGCGATTCCCGCCTCTCCGTCATCTAATTTCACCGCGACGTAACTCAAGCCAACACGCAGATCGGCGATCCGCCGGTTTTTTGCGGCCGGTTCGAGTGTTTCGTAGAGACGACTCAGAATAATGCCTGGCGTGAGCCTGTTCATTATTTATTCCTGACATTGACGTTAATCACGTCGCTATAAGGCGTTTCACCCTGACAGTTGCGGCATTGCTCACCGTCATTTGAAGGATAGGCCTCGCCGCATACCGGACAAACGCCCACAGGCCCAAGTCTTTTACGCCGAACTTTTTCCGGTTCGACCTGTACGTTCTGGATGCTGAGTAGTCCATGTCCCGCCTCTTTGATCTGAGACAGAAGTAATTCGAGATTCTGTTCGTGCTTTTTCTTTTTTTTGAGATACCAGTCGCGCACTTCCGGCCAATTGTTCAGTTTTTCCGTGTCCAAAAAAACCCGCACACCCTTGCCGGTTTTTTTTTCGTACAGGGTGACGGCAAACCGGCCGAAGTTGACAATGGAAAGCCAGCCGTTGCCGATTGTACATGGGGTCAGAAGCTGGACAGCATCGGGTAGACAAACAGGTGTTTCGCAGATGGCATCAAAAAACTCTCCTTCCGGTAGATTTTTCATGGCCAAATCCACAATAAAACCACCAATGATCAGGCCGGGCGCAAGGTTGCCGTGGAATGACTTTACTCGATCGAGATACTCTTCATAGGAATAGGTGCAGATATTCATAAATCGTTTTGCTCCTTTAAGGCTGATAGGCCAATGGCAGCCGCGGCTCGTGCGCGTTCCCGGTTGTTGTTCCCTTCTACCGGTTCACTCGTGATGCCACACTGCATTCAGGCGTGCTTCCGGTGGAATTTCATCGACCGGAAACAGATTTTATTTCATATCACAAGTAATATAAATCGTTGAGCAGGAAAATGATCCATTTAACGATAACCATACTTCTTCTTAATTTGAGCGGATTGGTCGGATAATAAATAAGATGCAAAAAGTTCGGCGCCGATTTTGTTTTTGGCGTTTTTCGCCACACAGGCGGCTTGAACAATATCCGGTGCTTCCGAAACGTTATACACACAGCCCCTTTCCCCCTGAGGACTTGCCGTAACTGACTGGGTGCAGAAACCGGCATCAACCGCAGATGTACTCGCATATTGAAACGACTGAGCCATATCCTGAGTATTGATCAGTTTGTGTTGCAAAGCGTCCCACAGTCCGGTTCTTTGCAGCGCCACCTTTGCTGCCATACCAGAAGGGACCGTCGCAGAATTGGCCATGGCTATCTTTTTAATCTGATTATTTTTCAGAGCATCCTGCCAGGTTGCAGCCTTGCAGAAATTTTTGTTGGCCGACCATAGAATCGTCTGCTCCCGTGCGTAAATAAAAGTCCCTTCCGTCCATCCTTCTTCTTGTAACAGATCCGGCCTTTTTTCATCAGCGGAAAGAAACAGGTCATAAGGGACACCGTTTTTTATCTGCATATACAGGTCATCTGTGGAAGAAAAAGTCGCCACAACCTTTACTCCCGTTTTCGTCTCAAAGTCCGCTGCAATGGCCTTGAAGGCGGATACAAAATTTTTCTCTACGCCGACAGAAATTTCTTCCTGGGCCAGGGAAGAAAAGGGACTCAGCAATATGCTCAGCATAAGTAGCACAGCAAGTCGATATTTTTTCATTGAAGAAACTTTCATTTAAGTATTTTACATGTGCTATTATTAGCATACAAGTTTACAAAAAACATCCCGCTTTTTCCACGGGATGTTTTCCACCATTTATTTTTGTTTATCAATTCGCACAGCGCAGGCTTTATATTCTGCTGTTTGCGTGACCGGATCATAAACCGGATTGGTAAGCCAGTTGGCACAGGCTTCCCGGAAATGAAAGGCCATCCAGACCAACCCTTCCGGAACCTGACTAGTCACGCGCGCTTTCACCAAAACCTCACCGCGCCGGGATTTTACGGAAATCTTTTCTCCATCAACAATGCCTTTTGCTTCGGCATCGGCCGCAGAGATATCGGCTGTTTCTTCACCGAGTAAATCATTAATCCCTTCGCACCGCCCCGTTTGAGTCCTTGTATGGTAATGGTACAGACGGCGACCTGTAGAGAGCACCATCGGATACTCCTCATCGGGAACTTCCGCGGGCGGTATCCAGTCAATGGCTTTAAGGACGCCCAAACCGCAGGTGAACTTACCGTCTTTGTGCAATGTCGGCGTGCCGGGATGATCGGCACTGGGAGCCGGCCACTGGATGCCGTCATTTTCCAGCCGGGCGTATTTGATTCCCGCCATGGAGGGCGCCAGCACGGATAATTCATTATCCCATATTTCCTGAGCACTGTTGGACGTCCAGTCATGTCCCATCCTCTTGGCGATTTCCTTGAAGATCCACCAGTTAGGCTTAGCATCACCAGGCGGCAAACTAGCCGTTCGAACACGGTTGACACGCCGCTCTGAACTCGAGAAGGTACCGTCATTTTCGCTCCAGGCGGCAGCCGGCAGGACGACATGGGCAAAGCGTGTTGTTTCAGTAGGGAAGATATCCTGGCAGACCAGGAATTCCGCCGATTGCAGTTCATGTTCAACATGTTTGATATCGGGCTCGGTGTTGGCCAGGTTCTCACCGAAAACATAAAAGGCTTTGACTTTTCCGGTAGTCAGATTTTTCATCATCGTAGGCATCATCATACCGGGCTTATCAGGAAGCGATTGGACATTCCACGCCTTCATGAATTTCTCACGCGCCTGAGCGTTGTCCACACGCTGATAGCCGGGGAAAACATTGGGCAACGCGCCCATATCGCAGGCACCTTGAACGTTATTTTGACCGCGCAACGGATTGACACCACCGCACTCAAAACCGACGTTGCCCAGCAACATCTGGAGATTGGCACAAGACATAACATTATTCACGCCACAGATATGTTCGGTAATGCCCAGGGTGTACATCAACATCGCCGGTTTAACAGCAGCCAGGCGGCGAGCAACATCCCGAATCATCTCAGCGGACACGCCGCTGATTTCAGCTGCCCGCTCGGGCGGATACTCCATTACCTTCTTTTTGAGGTCTTCAAAACCGACCGTACAGGATTCCACATACTTCTTATCGTAAAGGTTTTCGCTGATCAGCACGTTCATTACGCCGTTGATAAAAGCGACATCAGAACCGACCTTGATCGGCACATGAAGCTGTGCGAAATCCACCATATCCGTCCGGCGCGGATCGACAACAATGAGTTGTGCGCCGCCCAATACCGCATCTTTAACAAATGTTGAGGCAACCGGATGCGCCTCGCTCATATTCGTGCCAACCATCAGAATCATCTTGGCT
>CAYULE010000061.1:8125-13008 GCA_964445385.1 uncultured Smithella sp. | reverse complement strand
GAAAGCGTCAAACGTTTTGAAATATTTCTGCCAGGCCAGACGGGAGGCAAGCCGCTTCACACTTAAGGTGTACCAATCTTTGTGCGAAAGCGTGAACCCCTCCACGAAACTTCGCTGGATGTCCCCGAAGGGCGTGTCATAAAGAAGTTTGAGCTTGTTGATCGTCGACTCCGTGAAAGGCGGTAATTGGGTAGAAACAAAAGCGGCCATGAGCTTGAAGTAAACGTCAAAGACCCTGGCAAACGTAATGTTCTCCGGCCATCCTTCTTTTACTTTTGCGCCGTCCCGGCGCAGAGCGTCAATCGTGCCGGAGATGATGGCCTTGATTTCGGGATGGACCGGACAGAAAGGATCATCCGTCACGTAACCGATTTTATATTCTTTGAGATTTGTTTTACGCGGCTTGGGAAGCCTCCAGCAGGAGGCAACTGCTTTTTCAGGAGCGGGAGAGGCGATAATGTCCAGTTCCAGTTTCAAGTCCGCGGCCGAGCGGGCCATCGGTCCAACCACGGCCAGATCATTGAGCTCCTCAAGGTTGATGGCAGGTGAAACCAGAAAGGGTAAAGGCGGAATCGCGCCTTGAAAGGAAACAATGTTAAGAGACGATTTATGGCCGCACACGCCGCAGAAATTGCTCGGCGTGCGGATTGATCCGGCCAGATCCGCTCCCAGTTCGAGAAATCCCAGTCCTGCGGCCAGTGCCGCGGCACCGCCTCCGGTAGAGCCGCCGGAAGTTTTGGTGATATCCCACGGGTTGTTCGTCGTCCCCGCAACTTTGTTATAAGTCTGGATATCGCCTGCCCCGAGCGGTGTATTGGTCTTGCCAAGGATGATGGCTCCGGCATCAAGAAGCCTTTGCACCGCCACCGCATTTTCCGCGGGGACAAAATCGGCAAGTTGCACAGCGCCGCAGGTGGTTCGTATGCCCACCGTCAGAAATTGATCCTTGATGAGAATCGGCAAACCGTGCAATGGCCCCCAGAGCTTTCCTGCAGCCAGGTCGCTATCCGCCTTGCGGGCGCGCTTCAACGCCTGTTCTTCGTTGAGTGTTACAAAAGCGTTGATTTTTTCATTGTGCCTTTTGATCCGGCCAAATACATGCTTTGTCAATTCACTCGATGAGATGACACCGGTCTTGATAGCTTTGATGGCCGAAGTAGCCGTACCGAAATCGGGATCAAATTTTGTGCGGGATGACATTTTCGGAGAAGAAATCTTTTTTTTCATGCGCAAAAGGTTCCCTTCTGTTGAATGTGTCTGGATGATGACACGATTTAGAGAACATTGCTACCGAATTGTTTCCTTCAACGGATAAGCGCGGACGACGGCAAAACATCATGATTTTCCGGATGCATGACCAGGTGGATTAAAAGAGAGGTCACTTCGTTGATCCGTCCCATCATTTCGAATCTTCGACCGTTTTCGGCAAAGAGCCAGCGCAGTGCGGTGTGACTGAAAATGCCCAGAAAGATATGTTTGAAAATTCGGTTATTAAGTTCAGGGCGGAAGCTCCCGTCGGCCTTGCCTTCATCCAGAATTCGGTCGATAACAGTCATATAGTTCTGAAAGTCGGTGTAGGCTTTGGATTCATAAAAACGGGAATTGAAAATACCACCTAAAATGAAGGTCTTCACAAAGGCCGGCTGCCTCAGGTACATGGTAAAATGATAGTAAATGAATCTGATCAGCTTACTGAAAGGCGTTTTAATCTCGAAAGCTTCTCCCGTCAACTGCAGATGACCATTAAAGCGATACTGAAGCGTCGAAAAAAGAATATCTTCTTTGTTATGGAAATATTCGTACAATGTTGCCTCTGACACACATGCGGTTTTCGCAATTTCGAGGGTGGTTGCCTTGTCGTAGCCCTTTTCCGCAAAGATTTCTTCGGCGGCGGTGAGAATGACATCGCGTTTGTCCAAGTGTATTTCAGGACGATCCTGATCATCTGTTATCATGAGTATAACCATCTGCAGGATCTCTTCAAAATTTGTCTCGGGGTTAACCGTCTGACGGCCTGTAAAGAATTGTACATTTTCCATATCCAGTAAGCCAAGAATCGTATCGCGGGCCACGGTTACAGGGAGATTTTTCGAGAAGGTTCCTTCGTGTACGCCATCTTCCAATATTTTTCTTAAAAGTTGTGCCCATTTTAAGAAATAGCCGAATGTCTCATGACGAAAAAAGCTCTTTTTTGACCGGCAGGTAAAAATGGCAAATTTTGCATAATTAATATTTTCATTATGATAATGGAGCTGCATCCATATCAGTTTTCTCAACCGGCTGACCGGTTCTCGTATGCCTTGGAGGTGTTGGTCAAATTCATGAAGCGCGTCCCGGATGTAATCCCCGGCGGCGTGAAACATGAGATCTTCCTTGTTCCTGAAGTAATGATAAATCATTGAGTCGTTAACGCCCGCCGCTCTGGCAATTTCTGAAATGGAGGCATTTTTGCCTTTCTTACCCATGATTTCCACAGCAACTTGCAGGATCTGCTGCTTTTTATCTTTTTCCTTCATGGCCATTTCCCTTCCCGCCAAACCACTGGTCCAATGTTGTTGCAATATTTTTTTATCAATTTTCTTTATCATTGATACTAATAAAACACTTTACAAAAAGCAATATTCTATATGAATATTCAGACGATTAATTGTAATAATAAAATAAATATAAACAATATAAGCATATTACATATCATTAAAATAATATTGACAATATGATAGCCTTAATATAAACAGAATATCACTTTTTATATGGCAATAATTGCAGCGTTATTCTTAGCAGCAGATTCACACCGGCAGATACGACACAGAGTATTAACAATGACAACACACCGTATAAACAAATTTATTTACTACTACTGCGCATATAGTATTTATTTGTATGGTTAGAATTACACTTCGCAGCAGGCCATTTCCAGTTTGGAATCATCGGTTACCACAACGTTTTTAGTACCGGTTGATATCTTAAACAACGCAAGAGAGGAGAATAGAAAGTATGCAAGTAAAGTCATGTGTTTCGCTTAAGCGGTTTCGATGTGCACTTTTATTACTGTTGTTGATCATGGGGTTATCCGCCATTACCGGTTGCAGTTCCTCCAGCAACAACACCCTGCCGGGTAATATTGTATTCACCGAGTCTGGTATTTTAAAAGGCTATCTTGATTCTGGAACCTTAATTTTTAAAGGCATCCCCTTTGCGGCTCCGCCGGTAGGTAATCTTCGCTGGCATGCACCCCAAGACCCTGCTCACTGGACGGGCATCCGTGACGCCACCAAAGCAGCCAGTGTATGCAGTCAGCAGATATACTCTCAGCAATGGGTAGCGGCTACTCCGGTTTCATCGGCTTCAAGCTACACGGGCAGTGAAGATTGTCTCTATCTCGACGTCTATCGTCCTCAGACAGTTACAACAAGCAAACTTCCCGTCTTTGTGTGGATTCACGGGGGTGCAAATATCCTCGGAGGCGCTTCGAGTTATGATGGAACGGCATTGGCCACCCGGGAGAATATGGTTGTTGTTGTCATTCAGTACCGCTTAGGTCCTTTCGGTTATTTTTCCAACTACGCCTGGCTGGATGGAAGTGAAAGCAAGGTGAACGCATCAGGTAATTTCGGGACCCTGGATCAAATAAAGGCCTTGAACTGGGTACAGAAAAATATCGCCGCCTTTGGTGGCGATCCGGCAAAAGTTACCGTGGGCGGCCAGTCTGCCGGGGGTGGGGCTACATTGGATATGATCATTTCACCTTTGACAACGGGCCTGTTCAGATCCGCCATAGCGATGAGCCCTGGCCTGAGTCTGGTTACTCCAGACCCCGCTGATCCCAACAACGCAACGTTAAGCAACACCATGCTCAACTGGCTCCTGCAAGACGATGGAACTGTAGTAACCGGCGACTGGGCCGGCGCCGATGCTCACCGTCTCAGCATGAGCAATGCGGCAGTCAAACAATATCTGAGGAACAAGAGCGCGCTTAAGCTCGAGATGGCCGCTATCCAGGCAAACTATCACTTGAATCCGTCGCTTGGAGAGCGCATGCCCTTCCATATGCCCTTTGGCGACGGGACGGTTCTCCCGGCAGACTGGGCCACAGCGATTGCAGCGGGTAATTTCCGGCATGTTCCCCTTATCCTCGGTAATGTTAAACAGGAAGATAAGACCTTTATGCCACTCTATGGTCCAAAATTAAAACCCTTCGGTGTTCCCAGTGGTTCTTATAACTGGTTTGATCTCCTTCAGGGTGTAATGATTCCGGACTCTCGTCACCTTTCGCTGGCCGATGTCCTTCCCACGGACGCAGACGTGGAATTTTACAATAACGTTGGCACCGAAGCTTCCAGAATGTGGAAGGCCAGAACTGATGCCATTGCTCACACCATCATGGAAGAAGCATCATCCAATTCTGTTTATTTCTACCTCTTCGGATGGGATGGAGGGGGTGACACCGCAATAGCCGATTTCCAGATCATTTTCGGCGCGGCCCACGCGGCAGATATACCGTTCTGGTTCGGCTGGCCGGACACTAAGGTTACATCGTATGGTGAATTTTCTTTCACAGCCGCAAACCGCCCGGGGAGGACATTGCTTGCGAATGCCATGATGGACTATCTGGGTGCCTTTGTTTACACGGGAAACCCAAATCCGTCCGGATCGACACTCCAGAGCTGGTCGAAATGGTCGCCGGCTGCTCCGAACTTACTAACCCTGAACGCTACGAAAACGAGCCTCGATTTAGGAACCGCATCCTATGAGCTCACCGTAGCAGGCGTCCAAGCGGAAATAGACGCCTATGGCATTCTTTTCAAGGTTTTATGCAGTTTATTGCCATAAAATAAGCTTTGCCCAGGGGGGAGCATTTTTATTGCTCCTCCCTGTTCTCTCCA
>CAYULE010000061.1:0-8025 GCA_964445385.1 uncultured Smithella sp. | reverse complement strand
ATTTTCTGCAGACTCATTTCAATCGATCTTTGTTTGGAATTAAATTCAAACTGAAATTGATGGAGGCCTATGTCTGACCATTCAATTTACGAATCACAAATTGCAAACCTTACGGATATGATCCATCATTACCAGTCCGTTGAAGCCTCTCTGCGGGAAAGCCAGGATATCAACACAACCCTTCTGCAAAAATCATTTACCGCCATTTATGTCGTCCAGGATGGCAAGTTCTGCAATGTCAATCCCAAGGCTGCTGCCGTGTCAGGATACACGGTCGAAGAATTAATCGGTATGAATGCCGACAGTCTTGTTCATCCCGAAGATAAGGCGGATGTCCTCCGCAGGTCACGCGCCATGTTGCGCGGTGAATCAAGCACAGCTTCTTATGCCTTTAGAATCATAACGAAACAAGGTGATATCCGCTGGGTATTAGAAACCGTATCCGTGATCACGTATGGAGGCCGCCCGGCTATTCTGGGAAACAACATGGATATCACGGAGCACCGGCTCGCCATTCAAAGGGTGCAGGATTCGGAAATCCTTTACCGGGCCATATTTGAAACCACTCTGGCGGCAACCATTATCATCGAAGAGGACACCATCATTTCCCTGGTCAATACTGAATTTTGCAGGATGTCCGGATACACCCGCGAGGAATGGGAAGGTAAAAAAAGCTGGACCGATTTTGTCGTTCCCGAAGACAGAGAACGAATGAAAACCTATCATCAACTGCGACGTGTCAATCGCGACGCCGCTCCCCTGCGTTATGAATTTGGTTTTATTACCCGTGAAGGCAGTATTCGCAATGTCATCCTGATGGTCGATATCATCCCGCAGACCAGGAAGAGTGTAGCCTCCTTTATTGATATCACTGATCACAAACGCGCCATCGCCCGTATTGAGGAATCGGAAAATCTTTATCGGACCATTTTTGAAACAACTCTGGCAGCAACCATCATCATTGAAGAGGACACAACCATATCGCTCATTAACTCTGAATTTTCCAGATTGTCCGGGTATACCCTCGATCAATGGGAAGGAACAAAAAGCTGGACGGAATTTATTGTTCCCGAGGATCTGGACAAAATGCTGACCTATCACCATCAGAGGCGCACCGATCCTACATCGGTACCCCTGCAATATGAATTCGGCTTCACCGACAGTCAGGGGCGTATCCGGAATGTTATCCTGATGGTGGATATGATCCCGCAAACGAAAAAGAGCGTAGCGTCCATCTTTGATATTACAGAACACAAGCTGGCCTTGACACGCCTTAAGGAATCAGAAAACCTCTACCGGACCATTTTTGAGAACACGGGAACAGCCACCATCATTGTTGAAGAGGATATGACGATATCCCTGGCGAATACTGAATTTGAGACCCTGTCCGGGGCTCCCAAAAAATACTGGGAAAACAAACGCAAATGGACAGAGCTGTTCAGCCACAACGACCTTCAAAAGATGATTCATTATCACCAGCAACGAAGGATTGACCCAGAAGCCTCACCTAGGAATTACCAAAGTGTCCTGATCGACAAACATGGAATCAAGAAGGTTGTTTTGCTTGCCGTGGCCATGATTCCGGGTTCTCAAAAAAGTGTTCTTTCCATCACGGACATCACGGAGCAGAAACGCATTGAGGCAGCCTTGCAGAAACGCGAGCAGGAGATTCAAAAGAAGTCACGAAATCTGGAAGAGATGAATACGGCGTTGAAGGTCCTGCTTAAACAGCGTGAGGCGGACAAACTGGAATTGGAAGAAAAAGTTCTATCCAATGTTAAAGACCTCATCACACCTTATCTGGATAAATTGAAGTCAAGCAAGCTGAATCCACGTGATGCAGCTGTTGTCGCCATACTCGAAACCAATCTCACAAACATTATTTCACCCTTCTTACATAGCCTTTCCGCCAAGTATATCCATCTGACTCCAAGAGAAATTCAGGTAGCCAATCTGATCAAAGAGGGCAAAACGACAAAAGAAATTGCCGATGTGATTGGCGTCTGCGAGGGGGCCATATCCCTTCATCGTGACCATATCCGTAAAAAAATGGGCTTAAACAATAAGAAAATCAACCTTAATACCTATCTGAGTTCCCTTCCCTGATATAAGGTTTTTATATATATTAGGCTTCTTCTTTTCTTATATTGTATCTTTCGATAATATCCCTTACAAGACAAGCACTTAGCAAAACCATCTTTCGTATATTAAGCGGGAGGGATGCCATTATGGCGCTGTTTACAACAAATATTATAATTTTATCTAAACCGAGGAGGGCAAAATGAATTCGAGTTGGAAAGAAGAATACAAGAGAAAGTGTGTCACGTTTACCGAAGCGGCAAAACAGGTAAAGTCCGGCGATTTTATTTTCTTGGGATTGGGTATCGGGGCGCCCACTCCTGCCATGTACGACGCCATACTGGATCGCTGGGAGGAGCTAAAGGATGTGCGCATCTGCGATACGGTTGTGGTCCGTCCGAACAAGCTTTACGATGTGGAATACATGGCCAATCTGCGTGGACATATCAACTACTCGCCCGCGTTCGGCATGATTTCCAACCGGAAAATCTGTGAAGCAAGGCTGGCGGATTTTTTACCGGTCATGACGTCGGACAGCGCGGAAAAAGTTGCCGGACTGGCGGATGTCAACATCGTCATGGTCGCACCACCCAATGATCAGGGTTATGTAAATCTCGGCCTGACTAATTTCTATGAAATGGAATCCATACGGCATGGCAGGGCGTCGGGAAAGTTACGCATTGCCATTGCCGAGGTTAATGATCAGATGCCGATTATCTTCGGCAACAACTGGCTTCATGTATCGGAATTTGACTATTTTGTGGAAAACTCCAGCAAAATCCCTGCTGTCGGTCGGGCGAAACCCGGAGAACGAGAGTTGAAGATAGGCGATTACTGCCTGGATCTGATCAACGATGGCGATACGCTTCAGATGGGTCTCGGCGGCATTCCCGAAGTCGTTGTTGCCGGTCTGGAAGGAAAACATGACCTTGGCGTTCTCACGGAAATGTTCCCCATCGGACTACAGGATCTGGTGAAGAAAGGAATCGTTAACAACTCCCGCAAACCCTTCCATAAGGGCGTTACGGTTGCCACCTTCTGCATCGGCGATCAGGATATGTACAATTATGTCAACCAGAATCCCGCATGCGAATTCTATCCGGGTTCCTATACGAATAGTCCGGCCTTCATTGCCCAACACCCGAACATGGTCGCCATGAATATGGCTCTGATGATTGATTATTCAGGACAGATCGCTTCCGAAGGTCTCGGACATCGCCAGGTCAGCGGCACCGGCGGGCAATTGGATTTCATGTCCGGATCCTACTTCTCGAAGGGAGGCAAGGGTATTACCCTGATGTATGCGGCGCGACAGTTGAAGGATGGTTCTCTCGCGTCAGCCATTTTGCCAGAACTTCCCGGAGGAACGCCTATCACGGTTCCCCGCACCTATGCGCAATATGTTGTGACGGAATACGGCATCGCTAATCTGAAAAACAAAACAAGGTGTGAACGGGCCGAAGCTCTGATCAACATTGCGCACCCCGATCTTCGAGGCGAACTGAGGAGCAGCTTGAAGACAAACTTCTATATGAAAGAGAATTAGAAAAACGTAATCAAGGGGTAAACAATGGGAATCATAAAGATTTGTGTGCTAGGCGCGGGGTTGATGGGAAATGGCATTGCGCAGGTCTGCGCCCAGGCAGGCTATCAGGTAGCCTTGAGGGACATCGAGCAGCAATTTATTGACGGCGGGATGAAGACCATCACGAACAATCTCGCTCGAGAGGTGGAAAAAGGCAAACGCACCCGGGAGGACATGGATGCTGTCCTGTCCCGAATCAAGCCCACTTTGGACATGAAGGAAGCAGCCGCCAACGCGGATATCGTCATCGAAGTGGTTATCGAAGTCATGGCCGTAAAGAAGCAAGTTTACCAGGAATTGGAGACAATTGTCCCGCCGCATTGTCTCTTCTTCACAAATACATCGGGATTGAGCATCACGGAAATGGCAGCTATCACAAAACGTCCGGATCGCTTCATTGGAACGCATTTTTTCAATCCCGTCCCTGTTATGAAATTATTGGAGTTGATCAAGGGTCATGAAACCTCCGAGGAAACCCTCGAAATTGCAAGGTCTTGGGGGAAAAATATCGGGAAGGAAGTCATTGTAGTGAAAGAAGCGCCTGCTTTCGTCGTTAACCGGATTCTCTGCACGATGATCAACGAGGCTTTCTTTGTCATGGATGAAGGACTGGCCACGGCGGAAGATATTGATAAAGGCATGGTCCTGGGTTGTAATCATCCTATCGGCCCCCTGGCTTTAGCTGACATGGTTGGCAATGAAACGTTGCTGCGTGTCTGTGAGGGAATGCACCGCGAGCTGGGCGATAAATATCGTCCGTCACCTCTCCTTCGGAAGCTTGTTCGTGCCGGACGTCTGGGCCGCAAAACAGGAAAAGGGGTTTACGATTATATAAAAAAGTAAGGCGTATTTCCGATCATCTTTGCACAATTTATTCAATGCATACGGGGCTGACCAAAAATAATAAACGAAAGGGGGATGTTATTATCGGTAGGATTTCTACTGACACTATCTATGAAAATGAATATTAAAATTAAATAATAAGGGGGGAGTTTTTATGGCTCAGGAACACAGTTTTGCGACACCAAGCGCAGCAGGGTTGGCTGCTTTAGCCGTAGCAGTTTTTGGTTTTGCCCCGGTATTTCTTGGATGGGTGGGACCTTCCAGTTTGCCGCTGCTGGCTGCATGGCTCATCGGTGGTTTTATTGTACAGATTGTTGTTGCCGGTGTGGAACTCAAAGATCACAATATTACAGGCGGGAATGTTTTTCTCTTTTTCAGTGCCTTCTTCATGCTGGCGGCGGGCCTCAGCTGTTTTGCCAAATGGTATATGATATCTTTTATGTTTACTCCGGATGCTGTCAAAGCCGCACTGGGCGCCGCAGCGGCTGCCGCGGGCGTCAAGCCGGATATGTTGTCGCCTGAACAGATTAAAGTGGCGATGGCGGGTGTCGGACCGGCTGTCGGCCACATGGTGCATAAAGCCGTTTATATCGAAGGTTGGATGTGGATGGCGGGAGCAGCCTTCATGACCTTAGTCACACCTGCTTATGCCAAGAGCAGCTCTTTGTTTTTCTTCAATGTACTCCTGATTGATGTCGTGTTGTGGCTCATCGTCGGCGCCGATACGGGCTGGTTTGTCATTGGCACGGTTAAGACCTCGAAGATGATTATCGGTTACGGCATGATTGTTGTCGGCTGGATTGGTCTATATTTTGCCGGGGCCACGGTCTGCAACACCGTTTACGGAAAAGCGATTTTGCCTGTTCCGAAACCCCTGATCAAATAGTTTTCAAAGATTGTTCCACGCTTAATAACGCGAGTAACTTGTTCCAGGTCGCAATAACTTTCATGTCCCCGGTGCCCTGGACGAATTCAAGGGGGGTGGTCTGCTCTGCCGCCCCCTTGAACCCAGCGCAACCTGCAGTGCCGGCCTGACGGAGGCCTGCTTTGCAAAAGGAAGAGATGATTTTAGCGAAAAATCGGGGAATTTGAACGGAGACTATTCGTGCTGTCTTCGCATTGTCTTCGTAAACATAGAACTTCACAGAAAGGATTTTAGTGCGATGAATGATGTAGTAATTGTATCAGCCTGCCGGACAGCGATCGGCTCTTTCGGCGGGTCATTGAAGAGTGTCAACGGTGCCAGCATCGCCAGTGTAACAATGAAAGAAGCAATCAAACGGGCGGGGATTGATGCCGGATTAATCAACGATGTCCGTTATGGTTGCTGTCTGGAACACCATGACATGCTCAATGTGGCCAGAGTCGGATCTTTAATGGCGAATATTCCTGCAACCTCCACGGCCGTGACGATCAACCGGGTTTGTATTTCAGGCATGGAAGCCGTGGTCTCGGGAATGGCAATGATTCAGGCGGGGCTGGCGGATGTCATTCTGGCCGGCGGTGTGGAACATATGTCCGGAGCTCCTTATGCCGTATCGGCGGCAAGATGGGGCTGCCGTCTTCAGGACAACATATTTGAAGACACCATGATTCATGCTTTGTACTGTGGTTCGCGGCTGCTGCCCGGGCCGGAAAACGGGCCACTCAAAGAGGGCTCTCCGATTGATATGTTCAAGGGCAAACCCTACATCATGGGGCACACAGCGGAGTTTGTAGCTCAGATGCACAACATCAGCCGCGAAGACATGGACGCGGTAGCGCTGCGGAGCCATAACAACACAGAAAGAGCTACAAAAGAGGGTGATTTCAAGGAAGAAATCGTTCCCATCGAGATTCCGCAGAAAAAAGGCAAGCCCCCGGTCATTTTTGATAAAGATGAACACTTTATGCCCGGGCTCACTATCGAAAAGCTGGCCGCTCTTCCCCCGGCCTTTATTCCGAAAACAGGCAAGGTTACCGCCGGAAACGCCTCCGGACTCAATGACGGCTCAAGCGGCATGATCCTCATGTCCGCAAAGAAAGCAAAAGAACTTAACCTCAAGCCGCTGGCCCGCATCAGGGCCGTCGGCTATGGCGGTTGCCATCCATCTGTTATGGGCGTCAGCCCTGTGCCCGCCGTGAAGCAACTGATGGAAAAATCAGGGCTTAAGATGAGCGACTTCGAACTCATTGAAGTGAATGAGGCCTTTGCCGCCCAATATCTGGGCTGCGAAAAGGAACTGGGCTTAAACCGGGACATTACCAACGTGAATGGCTCCGGCATCGGCTTGGGCCACCCGGTCGGATCCACCGGCTGCCGCATCATGGTCACTCTGATTCACGCTATGAAGAAACGCAATAAGACACTCGGCCTTGCCACTCTGTGCGGCGGAGGCGGTGTCGCCATGGCTGTGGCTCTGGAAAGATTATAAATATTAATATTTTTCGTTCGAGGAGGAAATCGTCATGGCAAGTCAATGGGTTGATGAAAGAGATTTACGTTTTATTCTGCATGAAGTTTTTAATATTGGCGAGGTTCTTTTGGGCAAAGCGCCGTTTGAAGAGCACGACACAGACATGGTAAATATGGTTCTTGACGCGGCCGTCAAGTTCGCCGAAAACGAGATTGCACCGACATATCCCGATGAAGTTCACCGGAAACCAGTAGAGGCCGTGTTCAAGGACGGCAAAGTATATGCGCCGGAAGCATACCACCGGCTATGGAAACTATACGCCGAAGGCGGCTGGTTCAGCACAGCCGATAGTCCCGAAGTAGGCGGCCAGGGATTGCCGGAAGTGGTTGCCGCATCCTGTGCCAATATGTTCCTTGCCTGCAATCAGGCGTTCGTCATGTACACCGGCCTGACGCACGGCGCGGCGAAGCTTGTGGAAAAGTTCTGCTCTGAGGAATTGAAAGCCATCTACCTCAATAAAATGTTTGACGGCACCTGGGGTGGAACCATGTGCCTCACGGAACCGGGCGCGGGTTCGGATGTCGGCGCGCTGAAAACGACCGCAAAAAGAAATCCAGACGGCACCTTCTCCATTACCGGCACAAAATGTTTTATCTCTGCCGGCGATCATGACCTGGCCGAAAATATCATTCATCCGGTTCTCGCCCGGATCGAAGGAGATCCTCCCGGCACAAAAGGCATTTCCATTTTCCTTGTTCCCAAGATTCGGGTAAAGCCTGACGGTTCACTTGGTGAATCCAACGATGTCGCCACCGGTAATATCGAAAGCAAGATGGGTATCCACGGCAACTCGACCTGCACCCTGAACTTCGGGGAAAACAGCAATTGTATCGGTTTCCTGATGGGCCAGGAGCGAGACGGCATGAAAATCATGTTTCACATGATGAACGAAGAACGCCAAGGTGTCGGCATGATGGGTGTAGCCCTTGCTTCGTCAGCCTATCGCCATGCTCTGGCCTATGCCAAAGATCGTGTCCAGGGTTCTAACATCATGAAGAAAGATCCGACCGTGACGGTTCCCATCATTCAGCATCCCGATGTCCGCAGGATGTTGCTCAAACA
>CAYULE010000060.1:9519-13181 GCA_964445385.1 uncultured Smithella sp. | reverse complement strand
TCTTCCTTGAATTCCGGCTCATTGCAGGCGCCGTAGACCTCCGATGTGGAAGGAAATACAACACGCTTATGATACTTCACGCATTGTTTGATAATCTGAATATTCATTTCGAAATCCAGATTATAAACACCGATCGGATCTTCCACGTAAGCTTTCGGGGTCGCAATAGCCACCAGCGGCATTATCACGTCACATTTTTTAATATGATATTCGATCCACTCTTTGTTAATGGATATATCACCTTCCAGAAAATTGAAACGGGGATTGTTCAGGGCCGCTCCAATCCGTTCCGTTCCTAAATCCATTCCGAATACCTGCCAATCAGGTTTCTCGGCCAGTATTCGATTAACCAGATGATGTCCGATAAAACCATTTACGCCCAATATAAGTATCTTCATTTAAGTTTAATCACCTTTCCTTTGCTAAAGTATTCTTTAATCTGCGAATCCTTTATTCTTTTCCCGTCGATCTCAATATCCAGAAGCCTTATAGCATCATTACCTGTTTTCACAAGAACATCTTGATCGAATATTTCAACATCACCCGGCGTATTTCCAAAACACAATACCTCAGGCTTTGCCCACCAGATAATGACCTTTTCGCCGCTTTCCAGTAACGAAAACGCCCCCGGGTAAGGGTCGGTCACCGCACGGATCAGGTTGTAAACTTCACCTGCTGATTGACTCCAGTCAATACGGCCATCCTCCGGACGCCTGCCGCCGTAATAACTGCCATCGGCCAGATTTTGTTGTCTACGCGGGATTTTTCCGTTTTTGATTTGCGGCAACAAATCATCCAGCAAAATACCCGCTGCCTCACAGAGGCTGTCATACAACGTCTTGGCAGTATCATCAAAGTCAATATTGACTTCTTTTTGTCCGACGATATCACCGGCGTCCGGCTTTTCCACCATGTAATGAAGGGTCACACCCGTCTTGTTTTCACCTTTAACCAACACCCAGTTGACCGGACATCTTCCACGGTAAGCCGGCAAGAGTGATCCGTGCAGATTCATCGCACCCAGTCGCGGAATATCGAGAATGCGCTGGCCAATCATTTTCCGGTAATAAAAAGAAAAAAGGATATCCGGTTTCAGAGATGCTATTTTATCAATCCACTCCGGGGAGTTGATATTCTCTGTGGTATAAAATGGAACCTTGTTTTTCTTCGCCCAGTCCTGCACAGAGCCGAACCAGCAGTTTTCATTTACATCGTCTTCGTGAGTGAAGACGGCGGCAATATCAAAACCATGCCGAAAAAGAGCATTCAGGCCGGCAATTCCCATGTTGTGATAGGCTAAAACGACTGTTTTCAATTTGTTTCGCTATCTCCTTTTACACCATAGATTTTTTCAATAACATACTCAGGCCGCTTGCGGACTTCTCGAAAAATTCTTCCGATATATTCCCCAATGATCCCCAGAGCAAAAAATTGCAAACCGACAAAGACGAACAAAATGGCAAATAACGTAAAAATACCTTCAGCCGCCCAGCGTACACCGTAAACCAGACGGGCGACAGCCAGAAAAGTACCGAAGCATACGCCCATAAAAGACATTAACAGACCTCCATACATAATCAGCTTTATGGGAAAATCCGAAAAAGACGCCACGAGATCGAACTGGAGGTTAATGAGCTTTCTTAAAGGATAATTAGACTTGCCACCAAACCGTTCTTCATGAGCTACTTCAATTTCCGTAACCCGCTTGGCAAAGACGGTTGCCAGTGCGGGAATAAAAGTCGCCTGCTCATGACAGGCAATCATTCTTTCCACAACCGGACGACTATAGGCGCGCAGCATGCAACCCCAGTCACGCATACTGACACTGGTTATTTTACGCGCAACCATGTTAACAATTTTTGAGGGCAAGATACGTAAAAAAGAATCCTTGCGACCCTTTCTAATGGTGCCGACAACATCATAGTTCCCCTCTTCCATCACCCGCACCAGATTCGGTATCTCTTCCGGTGGGTTCTGTAAATCAGCATCCAGCGTAACAATAATATCACCGCGCACAACGGAAAATCCCGCCATGATGGCCGCGTGCTGCCCATAATTCCTTGTCAGCTCTACAACTTTCACAAAAGGTTCACGTGCAAATTCCTTCAGTAGATTGAGTGAATTGTCTTTGCTCCCATCATCGATCAGGATAATTTCAAAACTTTTCCCGATATTTTTCATAACCGGCAGCAGCCGACTCATCAAGGCTGCCAGATTTGCTTCCTCATTATAGACCGGTATGACTACTGAGACCCGCATCTTAGCCATTTTTCAAAATCTCCTTTATTGCCGAGCAAACATATTGGACGTCATCTTCCGCCATATCGGGAAATAATGGCAAGGATATGATCCTGTCTGCTGCCCGGTTTGTTTCCGGAAGGGATAGGTTGCTTCCGGGATACTTTTGATTGACGAAAGATAAGGTATGAACCGGAGGAAAATGCAGGCCGTAACCGATGTTATATTCTGCTAGTTGTTGCATAAACGCATCCCGCGAATAATCCCTTATTTTGATGATGAACAAATGCCAGGCATGGATGTGATCATAGGACGGCACCTGTGGCAAATCCAGTCTATCGCAATCGTTCAGTCCATCCAGATAAAGTCCGGCTAATGTTTGACGGCGCGCGTTCAATTCTTTCCACCGTTCCAGTTGAGCCAGCCCCAGGGCCGCCAGCAGATCCGGCATGTTATATTTATAGCCGGGTTCCATAATATCGTAGGCGGGATTACCCCCCTTGCCATACCTTTTCCAAGCGTCTCTTTCTATTCCATGAAATCTCAGCAGGCGCAATTTCTTTTCCAAATCAGCGTCATTAAGCGTAATCATCCCGCCCTCGCCGGTTGTGATATTCTTGATCGGATGAAAAGAAAAAATCGCGGCATGGCCGAAACCGCCGGCATGAATTCCTTTATAATAAGTGCCTATCGCATGAGCCGCGTCTTCTATGACGGTTAAATGATGTTTGCGGGCCAACTCATTGATTTTATCCATATCCACGGGAACTCCGGCAAAATGAACCGGAATAATCGCCTTCGTCCGGGAGGTCAGTTTTGCTTCAATCAATTCACAATTGATGTTGAGCGTATCGTAATCAATATCGACAAACACGGGTTTGGCCTGACTGAGGGCAATCATGTTGACGGTTGAAGCAAACGTCATGGAAGGTGTAATCACCTCGTCTCCGGGCTGCAGGTTTAGAGCCGTCAGTATCAAATGCATACCGGCGGTCGCCGAGTTCAGTGTGACAGCCTGACCTGCCCCGGTCAGGCCGCAGAACTTATCTTCAAACTCCTTGCAAAGAGCGCCGGTGGTGATCCAGCCTGATTTCAGACAGGCAACAACACTGTTTATTTCAGTTTCACCAATGGATGGACGGCTGAAGGGCAAAAAGTCGTTTCTTTTTTGCATAGTCATTTATCCTTTATTTCCTGTTTAATGCGCAGAAGATAAAAGGCGCCATTACTCCAGATGATTTCAACTCCGGGCGCCGCCGCTTGAATCTCCTTCAACTTTTGTCGCCATTGCGTGATACAATAGGTTTCTTTTTCATTATTAATCTTATCAAAGAAGTCCCCTCTCGACAAAAAATATTTTTTTCTTTCCGCTTCCGGCATTTTGGCGATGCCATTCACCAGTTCACCGAAATCTTCCACAATCG
>CAYULE010000060.1:0-9419 GCA_964445385.1 uncultured Smithella sp. | reverse complement strand
GCAAGAAGAACCGGCAGGATGTATATCCACCAGCTATCCGATACCATCACCACCATATTCCTGGTCGGATCAGAATATTGCTTCAAGATCGGTGGCAAGAGAAGAACGATGATGATAATCCATGACTGTAAATACACAAGCAGACGGTAAACCATCTTTTGTTTGCCGGCCAGTTGCCGAAAATCTTCTTCATCATTGCGGAAAATATTTCCGGCAAAAAGAGCCAGGGGTATAAAGACAGGGGCAATGTAAGGAGCCAGTTTGGATGATGAAACCGTATAGAACATAAAAATGAACAGAAACCACACCGCCAGTAATTTATTCTCATCCTTCTTAAACAGCCATTGATCCATCGCTTTTCCGGGCCAGGCGCGAAACAGGAAGATCGCCCAGGGAAGCGTCCCGCCGACAATGATCGGCAGGAAATAATAAAAGGGCTCCGTCTTACCGTGCATCTGGGTGGTAAAGCGCAGGAAATGTTCGTGTACAAAGAAAAACCACAAAAAATCAGAATTTTCTTTTTGAGCCAGATACAGCCACGGGGTAACGACCGCCAAAAAAATCAGGATGCCAATCGGCGAAATCAATTGCGGTATTTGACGCCACCGTCCGGCCCAGATCAGCCAGAAAAACAGTATGGCAAAGGGGAAGACGACACCAATCACTCCTTTTGTCAGAAAGGCCAGGGCACAAGTAAAATAAAATAAGTAATACAGGTATCGTTTCTTTTCTGAGATTAAAGACAGATAGCCCAGCCAGATCGACAGACACAAAAAGAAGGTCAGGGGCATATCCAGAATATTGATTCTTCCCAGAACAAATGGAAACACGGAGATGGTGAGCACGGCTGCCGCATATAAACCGGTCTTTTCATCACGAAAGCGCCGTCCGATAAAAAAAGTCAGCAGGATACATCCCCAGGCGCAAAGGCCTGTAAATAATCGGGCGGAAAAGTCGTTTTCTCCGAAGAGTTTAAAGGATATTGCCGTCATCCAGCATGCCAGTGGAGGTTTTTCCAGATAAATCGTATTCTTGATATGGGGCGTAACATAGTTGCCTGTTTCATTCATGGCGCTCGGAATCAGACTATAGCGGGCCTCATCCGGTTCCATTTGCGGCATGACACCCAGCACAGCGATGTAGAGAATGAAAGGAATCAAAAATAGAATATATCTTTTCTTCATGGCGCTTTTAAACCCTCTCATTGAGTTCAATATAAAATCGATCAAACAAATATTTAACACCCAGTGAGCAGATGGTTCCAACGGCCGCGCCGGCGACCACATCGCTTAAATAATGTGCGGTGAGAACAACGCGGCTCAGCGCAATCAGGATTGCGGCACTAAATACGGCAATACGCAGGCGGGGATATAAGAAACTGACAGCGGCAGCGAGGGCAAAGACCGTTACAGCGTGACCGGACGGGAAAGATGTGGTTTCATATAAATAGGAAATTTTAAATAAATCAAACCCGAATAAACCATCTTCAAAGAGATTGATCGGTCTGTTCCTTCCAGCCAGCCATTTGATCATCGTACTTAAAATACCTGATAAAGACAGGCAGAGAAATAAGTAGATAATTTTAGCAGACCATTTTTCATTTTTCCATACAAAGTGAATAAGGATATAAAAGAAAAACAATGCAACAAAATACCACAGCGAATCACCGGCTTGTGTAACAATCTCGGCTGCATCCAGGATGGAACGGTTTAATCCCCGGCAATAATACGCGAGCGGAATATCGTATAAATAATAAGAAACCGTCGACAGGGCCGCACTGGAGATGAGAATAATAGCGGCAAGCCACCTTTTTTTCACTTTTTCACTCCCTGATAATTTTGACACCAGACATATTCTGCGAGATTAATTTTCGATTCGTTTATCGTCAAATCCATTTTATCCGCGACATCAACATGATCGCACTGGATATAGCGGGATATGTCAATTTTTTCAAACATTGTATTAAGAAACAGCAGATCATAACCCTGCGGAGATTTTGCCTGCCACATATCTAATTGTTCCTGGCGCAAATCCAGAACAAACACTTCATCATTAAAAGGAATATTATAATATAAAACCCAGCTGCCCATCCAGTTGGTCACGGCAAGCGCCCGGGGCCGGGATGAAGGATTTTTCTTAAGGACATGATGCGCCTGTGCAACCATTTCCCGGTATATGTTTCTTACACCCATGAAATTTTGACACCAGACATATTCCACGCTGTTCACCTTCGATCCATTAAGCGTCAAATCCATTTTATCAGCAGTCTCGGCGTGATCACACCAGAGAAAACGGGCTACATCAATATGGTCATATTTGGTATTGATAAATAACAGATCATAACCCTGCGGGTATTTTGTCTGCCAGATATCAAACTGATCGTGACGCGTATCCACGACAAAAACTTCATGTCCGTAAGGAATATTGTAATACATAACCCGGCTGCCACTTGTCCAGTTGGTTATGGCAAGTGCCACGGGGCGGGATGAAGTATGTTTCTTCATAATGCTATCCGCCTGTTTGGCCATTTCCGGGTATCCATAAATATCACGGAAAGGAGATTTGTAATCCGGGAATGGGATAAATTTCCCGGCCAGTTCCGTATAAACAACCAACATGGCGATCAGGCTGAAACCAATCGCGATATACAAAAACATTCTGGGCCATTTTTTTTGTGAAATATACAAATGATAGGTCCCGACAGGAATGAACAAAAGGTAGAAAATTGACGGCCAATGAGGCAATGTTCGCTCAGAAACCGATGTAACCATAAAAAATACCATGATGGTTCCACCGAACAAAACAGCCAGACGCAGATAATCATTCTTATCACGCATAGCTTTGAAGAAACCATAGACAGCGATAATAAATAGCAATGGACTGTAAGCGCCGAATTGTACCGCCAGTGAAACGAAAAAATTTTCAAAACTCGTCGTCAGAGATCCGAAAACATGAGCGCCCTGATACCGGAAGCTGATAAAGTCATGGGTAACATTCCAGTAGACGACCGGCATAATCAACAAAAGCGAGATGGCCGCCGCTAAAAACATATAGGGTGAAAAAATTACATCGTATCTTTTTTTCATGAGGAAGAAGACAATCAGAGGCGGCACAAGCAGGATCGCCGTATATTTGGACAGTCCCATTAATCCCAGGATGATCCCCAGAATAATAAAATCCAGCGGTCTTTGATGGTGTGCAATTCTTTGGGCAGTAAAGATCAGTAGAAAAACCAGTAAGAGCAATATGGAATCAGGCAAAAGCATGATGCCCAGCGCCGTAAGCATAAATGAGCAATTCAAAGCCAGAACGGACCATAACGATAGCCGAACGGATTGTGTGATCCTGAGAATAAACAAATAGCAGCAATAGGAAGTGGCGGCAAAAAGCAAAATAGCCGGCAAGCGGGCTAAGAATTCATTCGCGCCGAAAATATAGTAAAAGGGCGCGTGCAGCCAACCCACAAGAGGCGGATGATCCAGGTAGCTTAAGTCCAGATATTTCGCATATAAAACATAATGGGCCTCATCAACGCCCAGCCCAAAAAAAGGCGCCACGATCAGGCGAACCAGAGAAAATAACCCAATCAGAATAAAGATTTGTTTTTCAGCTCTGGGCATTGATCTTCTCCAGATTGGGGGCAATAGCCGTGAACACATGCTGCGGCTTGATCACCTGCAGACATACATTGTCTTTACAGGCAGTTTTGCGATGATTCGACGCGCTGACACAGGGAGAACAGGCCAGTCCGGCATAAATCGGCGTTGTCTTGCCCAGCGATCCATAGAGCGCCGGGGTTTCCGGACCAAAAATGACAAATGTCGGCATGTCGGTCACTGCCGCAAAATGACCGGGACCGGAATCGTTTGTCACCATAAACTCACAAACGCTGTATAGGGGAGGCAATTGCGCGAAGCTGACTTTTCCCGCAAAATTGACGCACCGGTTGTTGGCCACTTGCTCCTTAAGTTGCCCGGCTTCTTCGCGTTCCCGGGGATCTCCCGTAATGAGCACAAGCGCGTGCTGACATTTGTCCAGAATCATTTTGATCAATTGGACATAATAAGCAGGCGGCCAGCGTCTTTGAATCAGCAGTTCACTGGCATTGGGATTAATCAGGACTATTTTGTTTTTTTGAGGATCAAAACCTGCAAAACAATCCCGGATGATAGCAAGAATCATATTTTGTTCGGCATTCGATATTGAAACTTTAGCCAGGATGATGTCTTCTTTTGAAACCAGTGTCTTCGAATAAGGTATTTCTTCTCTATCCGATTTCAGGGCATTGATCAGGGCAACGAAGTTTGCGGCAATGTGAATATGAGGATTGTAAGCAACCCTGTGCGTTAAAAAGCCTCCGCGATAAAGGCCTTCATTATAATAGGCGTGGAACCCGACTTTTGCCGCCGCGCCGGAAAAACCGGTCAGCAATGCCGTAACGCGCGAAAAAAGCTCCAGATCGATTACAGCATCAATCTTTCTTTTTCGTGTCCATAAAAAGAATTTCAACGTGTCCAGCGCAAGAAACAATAGGCCGCTTTCCCGGATAGTAAAAATGTTTTCGTCCGGGACGGTTTTCAGCAGATCCAGGCTTGGTTTATTCTTCTTGAATATGGCAAAATGAAGATTGGCCCCTGTTTCCCGCTGTAACTTTCTCATGGCCGGGTCAACGAGGATGGCGCTGCCCATTTCCGATAATTCGATAAATAAAACATTACGAGGCTTCTGTTGTGCAGTTTTGCTAAACAAACGGCCTAATTTACATAGGATCGTGCCGATAAAGCAAAGGGGAACGCCAATATAATAATCAATATGGCGCATGGTATCAACTTTCATGAGGCGATTAATTCCCTTCTTCAAAAGGCAAGTGATAAAAATGTGACAGGAATATAGGCAAAATGCATTCGACTGTCAACAAAACAAAATGATCAAAGCCTATTTCGCGCATGCGTCATGTTTTGCTTGTGTAAAATCATCGATACATGCTAGTTTTTTAAAAAATTTTGATGACGATATGAATAAAATTATAAGCCGTTACATATTTCGGGAAATTGCTATCCCTTTTTTCATTATCCTTTTCGTATTGACCTTTGTCTTATTGATGGGAAAAATTCTTCAGATCATGGATCTGATGGTCAATAAAGGCATCCGTGTCCGGGATATTGCGCATCTGATCATCCTGATCATGCCCAATTTTATGCTATTTACCATTCCCATCGCGTTATTAGTCTCCATCCTGATCGCCATGGGCAGATTTTCCGCAGACAACGAAATCACGGCCATTAAAGCATCCGGTGTCAGTCTCATCGAGATTTATTATCCCGTAGCTTTTGCCTCACTGCTTGCTTTTATTTGCACGATTGTTATCGGGTTTTATCTTGTCCCTCAAAGTAACTTTGCCACGAAGAGACTCCTTTTTGAACTGGCCTCTCAAAACGCCAGCATCGCCATCAAAGAGAAAGTGTTCAACGCGGATTTCAAAGGCCTTCTTTTGTACGCCGACAAAATTCCGGCAGACGGTGAATATATGGAAGGTGTCATCATTTCGGAGAACCGTATTATCGGTGAACAAAATACCATTCTCGCCAAGAAAGCATATCTGGTTGCTGATTCAAAATTGATGATTCTCAAACTGCGGATGGAAAACGGTTCGATTCATACCGTAAGTCCCGATTTAAAAAATTACCGGAAAGTCGATTTTAAAAGCTACGACATCAATCTTGATTTATCCACAACCCTGGCCAGCTTAACCAATGAACATAAATCAAGCACGGACATGACACTGACTGAACTTCTGGAACGGATGAAAAAGCCCGGACTGGATGGTGCGGCCGTCCGTGAACTGGCTATTGAGGCGCATAAAAAATTTTCCATCCCCCTGGCCTGTCTTATTTTTGGACTGCTGGCTCTGCCTTTAGGCATTACCAGTCATCGTGCAGTAAAATCCCGTGGTTTTGCGGTCGGCATTATGATTGTCACCGCTTATTACCTGCTGCGTATTGGAGGTGAAGCACTGGTGGAAAACGGGAGGCTTGCCCCCGTCATTGGCGTCTGGATGCCTAATTTTGTATTTGCCGTGCTGGGGATTTATCTGTTTTACATGGCTAACAAAGAGATTTCCCTTTTTCAGATTGTTTATACTTATTTTCAACGCAGTATGATGAAAAGCTGAGGACAAACTATTGAAACTGCTTGACAAATATATTCTGAGAGAATTTTTAAGGTTTTTCCTGATTACCAGCATCTCCTTCATCGCGCTTTACCTGCTTGTTGATTTTTTTGAAAGATTTCGAATGTTTATGAGCAATAACGCCACACCGGCTCAAATGGCGTCTTATTTCTTCTATTCTATTCCCATTATCATTTCACTGATGCTGCCCTTCGCCATTCTTTTATCCACGCTACTGACATACAGTTTTTTATCAAAATTCAGCGAAATCACCGCCATGAAAGCCAACGGAATCAGTTTGTACCGCATTGCTCTTCCCGCATTGGGAGTGGCGGCCGTTGTATCCGTTTTTCTATTTTTCTTTACGGAGCTGGTCACACCGGCTTCCATCCAGAAGACGGAGAATATTGTAAAGGTGGAAGTGCAAAAACAGAAGGCGATGGGTTTTTTCAAGCAGAATGAAATCTGGTATCGCGGCCATAATGCTATCTACAATTTTAAAATGTTTGATGTCGAAAAAAACATTTTACGCGGGATAACCATCAATCAGTTGAACCCCGATTTCACGCTGAAAAAGCGTATGGACGCTCAAAGCGCCGAATGGAAAAACAATCAATGGGTGTTTCGTAACCTGCTCGTGACGACCTTTAATCAGACTAATATACCTTCTCTGGAATGGTCGAAGGAAAAAGTTGTTCCTATTCCCGAGGGACCCAACGACTTTAAAATTATTCAGAAAGACGCGGAAAAGATGGGTTTTTTTGAGTTAAGGCGCTATGTGAATAAAATACAGGCTGAAGGATATGATGTATCCAGATACCTGATTGATTTATACGGCAAAATTGCTTTTCCGTTTGTCTGCTTAATTCTCGTGGTTATCGGCATGTCTTTTTCCGTCTACTCGGAAAGAAGCGGGGGAATTATGCAGAGTGTGGCTCTGGGAATATTTATCGGCGCTTCCTACTGGGTGGTCCACGCATTTTGCATGTCCCTGGGAAGGTCGGGAATATTACCTGTTATCGTGGCAGCCTGGGCTGCCAACATCCTCTTTGGCAGCCTTGCCGCTTTCCTGTTTTATCGGATGAGAACCTGATGGATTGAGTAGAATACGCATCCCCCCGGACTGCATAAATCCGGAGGATGCGTTGATCAGAGAAAGTCTAATATCTATAATAGTCCGGCTTAAAAGGTCCATCCAACGGCACGCCCAGATATTGAGCCTGCTTTTTCGTGAGCTTCGATATTCTGGCATCCAGTCTTGCCAGGTGCAGCAGAGCGACCTCTTCGTCCAGTTTCTTGGGCAGCGTATAAACACCGACCTCATATTCTTTCGTGGCTAACTCAATCTGCGCCAGCGTCTGATTCGTGAAGCTGTTGCTCATGACAAAGCTCGGATGACCGGTTGCACAGCCCAGGTTGACCAGGCGCCCTTCGGCTAAAACGAGGATGGAACGGCCCGACTTCAGCGTCCATTTATCAACCTGCGGTTTAATGGTCTCTTTGCGGCAGAACTTACTCGTTTCGAGGTAATTCATATCGATTTCACTGTCGAAATGACCGATATTGCAGACAATAGCTTCATCTTTCATCATTTCCATGTGACGGCCGGTAATGACATCACAACAGCCGGTCGCCGTGACAAAAATATCCGCCAGCGGCGCCACGTCATCCAGTGTCTTCACCTCGTAGCCTTCCATCGCCGCCTGCAGGGCGCAGATCGGATCAATTTCGGTCACCACCACGCGGGCGCCGAATCCCCTCATAGACTGGGCGCTGCCTTTGCCGACATCGCCATAACCGCAAACAACAACCATCTTACCGGCCAGCATGACATCCGTGGCCCTCTTAATACCGTCCACCAGGGACTCCCGGCAGCCATATAAATTATCAAATTTTGATTTGGTGACCGAATCGTTCACGTTGATGGCCGGAAATAAGAGCTCACCGGCCGCTTGCATCTGATAAAGACGATGGACACCGGTGGTGGTCTCTTCCGAAACACCCCGGATTCCGGCGGCTACTTTCTGCCAGCGTTTAGGGTTCTTTTTATAGGATTGTTCAAGCCTTGAAACGATGATCGCGAATTCCTTGTTATCGATTTTTTGCTTGAGCAATTGTGGATTCTTTTCAATTTTGACACCATGATGGATAAACAGGGTCGCGTCGCCGCCGTCATCCACGATCAAATCGGGTCCCGAACCGTCCGGCCAGGTCAGGGCCTGCTCCGTGCACCACCAGTATTCTTCCAGCGTTTCGCCTTTCCAGGCAAAAACGGCCGACGACCCCGCCTTGGCAATAGCCGCCGCCGCGTGATCCTGCGTTGAAAAAATATTACAGGACGCCCAGCGAAGATCGGCGCCCAATGACTTCAATGTTTCAATCAACATGGCTGTCTGGATCGTCATATGCAGACTGCCCATGATTTTCAAACCCGCCAGCGGTTTTTTTCGTCCGTATTTTTTACGCACCGCCATGAGCCCCGGCATTTCATTTTCCGCCAGATCCATCTCTTTTCTGCCCCAGGCTGCCAGAGATAAATCAGCAACTTTATATTTCAAGTTTTTATCAATTTCCGTAAAGGCCATACATTCCTCCAATTATTTTTCTATGCGTTATTTAATCAATTTGGCGTACTGTTAACATACCCATCATGCCAGTTCAATATTTTTATTCTTAAATACCGGTAAACTTGATTGCGGCCTGTTCGGGGAACAGTCCCTACAATGTGTCGTAGGACGCGGTTCCCAAACACGCCGAATGTTTGCGCCTGCCCTTCTCGAAGCCGGAGATTGAGAACCAGAGAACAAGCGCTTCGAGGCCTACTTATTTCCCGCAGAACTCAGGGACGCACAACCCGAAAACCCAGAGAGAAGATGTGGTCATCCGGGTTGGCGACGCCGCGAAAGGCAACCGTCGCGTAAAACGCACTTTCAATCCAACCGCCGTCGCGTATGACACGGTACGTGCCCGACACTGCGCCCCTGTAATCCGTTAGTGGTCCCGCTGGATAGACGTCATACCAGTCCCAAACCCACTCCCAAACATTTCCACTCATGTCATAAAGACCCAGTTCGTTGGGAAGTCTTGTGCCTACCTCCTTGGTTCCAGTACTGCTGTTTTCCCAAGTCCAGGCATAGTCTCCAATATTTGCTTGCGCACCGCCAGCTTCTGTGCTGCCGGCATAGCCTTTGGTATAGCCTGTCGTATTGGTGCCTGTTCCAGTATACCCATTGGAACGGTCACTGGTGGC
>CAYULE010000059.1:0-13209 GCA_964445385.1 uncultured Smithella sp. | reverse complement strand
CAAAATTAACCTAGGTTAGGGGGAAATAGTAATGGCAGAATCTAAGAAAAAGAAGCAGTATCTTACTGTAGGAGGCGTGTTCTTCCTGCTCATCGTCATCCCCTTATCACTGATGGCATTCTTGATTGCCAATGGCATGTTCAAGCTTGGGGATACGATAAAAGAAAGAACGGTCAGCGTTCTTGAATCTCAGGACGAAATCAAAATGCGTGCCATCAATACTGCAGATGAAGTTGCCAACTTTTTAATGGAGTGCAAGAAAGACTTGCTTGTCGCCACCATTATACCGACAACAGAAGCTGCATATAAACAGTTTATTATTGAAAACAAGAAACCGCTCTGGCTCAAGGACGGTGGAAAAGTACAACAGGTTCTTAGCCCGTTGTATAAAGAAATCGCCCTCATTGACAAAAACGGCATCGAGCAGATTAAAATTGTTGACGGCCAGGCAATACAGGCAGACAAGCTGGTCAACGTTAGCACCCCTGCGAATACAACATATAAAACTGAAGATTACTTTACTCAAGCAAAGAATCTGAACAAAGGCGAAGTTTATGTTTCTCCGGTAACAGGCAGCTATATCGATAAAGCAGCGTTTGCCAAGGGGCAGAGATTTTCGGGAATCGTGCGTCTTTCAACGCCCGTTTTTTCCAAAGACGGATTTGCCGGAATCATCAGTCTGGCTGTGGACTATCGTCAATTGGCAAAGTTCACCGATCAGATCATTCCAACCCAAGGAGAACGAGTTTTTGAAACAGACGCCACTTCGGGCAACTATGCTTTTATGGTTGACAACCGTGGTTATGTCATTTCTCACCCCAACGATTTCCATATCGCCGGTCTGGATGCGAATGGCAACCTGGTTCCCGCTCTCTCCAAAGAGAACTCGGCGGATTTGACCAAAAAAGGCATAGAAGTGTTGAACCTCAATCAGTTGGGATTCATGGATCCGAATTTGCAGAGTATCGCGGCAAATGCCGCTGCAGGGAAATCGGGAATCATTACGTATAAGTTTGCTGGCAATACCAAATTCGTTGCCTATGCGCCGATTAAATTCTACACCGCAAACTTGACACAGCCTGCCGGTTTTGGTTGGATTGGCTTGGGTGTGGATGTAGAAAAGTACAACGAAGCTGCAGTTAAAGTAACTCAGAAAATCCAGAAAGAGGCAAAGGCTTGGACGGCGACAGTTGTCCTCATTATCATAATTTCGATGATAATCCTCTTCTTCATCATGGTACTTCTGATGCGCGGTATCGGACGTTCCATTCAGGCTGAAGTGCCGGAAGGTTCGGAAGGTGATTTAGCAGCGCTCAATGATGACGATGATGACGATAAATAAATAAAGTTGCTTTACATCAAATAATAAAAAGGCCGAATTGAAAGATTCGGCCTTTTTTATTATGGAATTTTAAAAAAGGCACAAGAGAAGATCGTAAGCCGAGTTCTGTTTTGCGCTTCGGTTACCCTGGACGCAACGATGATCATTCATCTGGGACGTCAGTTGCCTGACGCCTCTAGCGACACTACCCGAGAACTTCAGGCGGGCCGCCCTTAAACGTTCTCCTATTTGGTCTTGCTCCGGATGGGGTTTACCATGCCTTTTCCGTCACCGGAAAAGCGGTGAGCTCTTACCTCGCCATTTCACCCTTACCCGCCATCGGCGGGCGGTATATTTTCTGTGGCACTTTCCTTAGGGTCGCCCCCAGTCGCCGTTAGCGACCATCCTGCCCTGCGGAGCTCGGACTTTCCTCCGGCAGACATAATCTGCCCGCGATCATCTGATCTTCTCCGGCCTAAAAAACAGTTTACAATTGATTTTGATTTCTTTCAAGGAATCTTCTAATGCGTATCGATAGCCAAATTGGCCAGTTTATCCGCCCGCGCATTATGACAACGCAGGACATGTTTGACCTGAACAGTCGCAAAAGATGAAAGCAGGCTGCGGACTTCCTGCATTAATATCTTCAGATTCTCATTTTTCACTTTGTAGGAACCATTGATCTGGTTGGCCAGCAGCTCCGAATCCAGATAAACCTCCAGTTGATTGAATCCTTGCGCCAAAGCGCCTTTCAATCCCAGGATCAGCGCCTGATATTCAGCAATATTATTCGTACAGTGACCTAAATATTGATGGCCCTCCCAAACAATTTTATCCGCTCCATCGATGATGACCGCGCCGGCACCGCCAACACCTGGATTACCGCGGCAGGCGCCATCACTGAATAACTTAACCGTTTTATTTTCCATAAAAGCCTAAGCGGTTTTCTCCTGATTTTGAAAATACATAATCCGGTTGCAATTGGGACAACTGAGCAGTTCGTTTGACCGTTGCAATTCATTATACAGCTGTGGTGGAATCTTCATCTGACAACCATTACAGACGGCTTTCCAGACGGGAATCACACCGACACCATTATTACGTTTTTTTACTCTTTCGTATTGGGCCAAAATATCCACAGGAATACTCTTTTGCAAATCCGCTCGTTTCTCCGTCCAGGTAGCCGTATCCGCATCAACGGCATTCAGATCGTCCTCGATGATTTTCTTTTCCTCTTCGTGCTTGATTACGGCCTGCTGTAAAGTTTCATCGTCTTTTTTCACCAGGATGGAAAGCTTATCCATTTCCTCCATCAAGGCAATGATCTGAGTTTCAATTTCGCCCCGAGACTTCTCGGCCGCTTCAATTTCCTTGAGCATAGCCTGATATTCTTTATTGTTCTTAACCTCCAGCAGTCTCTCCTTGGTTTTTATCATTCCTTCGCTGATTTTTTTTATCTTGGCTTCACATTCAGCGCGCCGGGTTTTGAGTTCATCATGCTTTCTTTTATTCAGCTCAACGTTTTCCTTATAGAGCTGGAAGTCTTCTTCCATTTTGCAAATCTTTTGCGGCAGCTTAATCTTTTTTGAGGAAAGCTTGACTAATTGCGAATCACACTCCTGCATACTGATTAACAACAATAATTTCTCTTTCAACCATTTTCTCCTTTTATGTATATTAGTAAAAAAAAATGCACCTGTTGAGGGTGCATTTTCAGATAGCCTGACGATGTGCTTGAGCCTGTGTGCCGTGACATGACGATTTAGTTTGTCTCATCACGGCGATAACGTCAATGACAGTATCGCAACAGCTCCTTGCTTGTGAAAATTGTGTTTTCCTGCTCATTTTTGAGATTCCATTATCACTAAATTTGGTGGGCCCACCTGGAATCGAACCAGGGACCTACCGGTTATGAGCCGGTGGCTCTACCAATTGAGCTATAGGCCCGCCATGATTTCAGCATTTGCGTAGATCAAACCGGCATTGAATTTTGTTGCAATATACCCAATTCCGGTGCTTGTCAATATTATTTTGCTACGCGCTTTCGTGAGGGATTCTTTGCCTTTTGGGGTGGTTCCTCTTCGATTATTTCCGGTTCATCGATGTCGGACTCCACAATATCCAGAGGCATTCCTTCATCCGGCCCCACTGCTCCCAGACGGTCGCTAATCCCGAAACGCATCCGCAGAACCTTCTCCTCACGTGGTGTGAGTGTGGATAATATTTTTCGCGTCTGATCCGCCAGGTCCATGCTGATCGTGGCTTCTGAAGGAGACATGATTTTTTTGTCTTCAATAAAATCACCCAGATGACTGTCCTCCTCCTCCCCAATCGGTGTTTCCAGAGAAATAGGCTCTTTGGCAATTTTCAGAACTTTTCGCACCTTCTCCAGCGGATATTCCATTTTACTGGCGATTTCCTCCGGAGTCGGTTCGCGTCCCAATTCCTGCACCAGATAGCGTGATGTCCGGATTAATTTATTGATTGTTTCAATCATGTGAACAGGAATACGGATCGTGCGCGCCTGATCGGCAATGGCGCGTGTAATGGCCTGTCGAATCCACCAGGTCGCGTAAGTGGAAAATTTATAACCGCGCTGATATTCAAATTTATCAACGGCCTTCATCAACCCAATATTGCCTTCCTGGATCAGGTCCAAAAACTGCAAACCGCGGTTCGTATATTTTTTAGCAATGCTGACGACCAGCCGAAGATTGGCTTCCACCAGCTTTCTTTTGGCAATCTCCGCCTTGGCCTCGCCGTCTTCAATGGAATCAACAACATTTTTTAACGTAGCGGTTGGAATGCCGACTTCCTTGGCAATGTGTTTGATATGCTTTTGCGCTTCCGTAATGGCATCATGACTCCGGTGCAGCCAATCAATAGAGACTTTGGCTTCTTTCGCAGCCTGCTTCTCATCTTGCTTGGATTTTCTCATTTTAGACCAGGCCTTTTCCATTTGTGTGAGCGTTAAGCCTGATTCCCTCTTAAACTGATTGATCACCCGTTCGGAGCGTTCTATTTCATCCGTAAAAAATCTGAGGCGGGCAACAAAACGGTGCATCTGTTTTTTGCTGAAACGGATTTTCCGGCAAAGCGTAATAATATTTTTTGTATTTTTCTCCAATTCCGCCATTAATAATTCCCGCGGTTTGGGTTTGATGGTTTTAACCTTCAGTTTTTCCCGCAAAACATCGTTGCGTTCACTGAAAAGCCTGACACGGGCAATCAGCCTGAGCACCCTGTCTTTATGCTCATCTTCCTCCATGAATCCTTCTTCGTCTTCAATATTATCCACCACGTTTTTGACACGAATTTCTCCAGATACCAGTTTGTCACCAATACTGAGTACCTCAGCAATGGAAACCGTTAAACTGAAAATCGCCCACATGGTCTCACGGGCGCCCTCTTCGATTTTCTTAGCGATCTCCACCTCACCTTCACGGCTCAAAAGCGAGACCAATCCCATTTCCCGTAAATACATCTTCACCGGGTCTCCGGTTTTGCCCACACCGGGTACCAGCGCAAGAGCCTCAGGAAACTTGGACGGCAACACATCTTCTACCGGTTTTTTCACCACCAGTTTCTCACCCTGTTCGGTATCAATTATATCAATGTTCTTCTCTCCAAATAGCATAATTATATCATCTATTTGATCCGAAGAATTGACGTCAGGCGGCAGCATGTCATTGACATCATCATAGGTTAAGAATCCTTTTTCTTCCCCCAGTGAAAGTAATTTTTTAAATTCATCGGATTGTATTTCTTTGGCCATTTGGCATCCCCCAAATTTTATTATTTGTTAACGTACTTCTTTTTCTTCTCTCATCAAATTCTGTTTCTGAAAAGTCAGTTCACGTGTCAGTTCACTATCGCCGTTTTCCTCGGCTTGCCTTAATCTGAGTTGAACCAGACGTTTTTGTTCTTTATACCATTTCTCCCTGATTCGCCGAATATTATCATCAAAATTTCGATCTACCATATTCTCATCGGTTGTAGGCGCCTCAATACTTAATTTATAAAGGCTTTCCCGAAGCGCTTTGTCTTCATCCGCGGATAAAATTACATTAATATCAACATATCCGAGTAATTTATAGGCCTGAATGATTTTTTCGCCCAAAATCCGGAGCGAGGGCTCCATAAAATAATCTAATATTTTTTCATTCTCTACCAGCAGCGTCTTTTGCGGATACTCCAACATCAGCCTGATCAAATTCACTTCAAGGGGGCTCATATTTACTTTGGCGGGTTCCCTCCGACCGTGAGTGCCGGGTTGAACGTGAACCGCTCTTCGATGAGCCTCTCTTTTCAATAAAGTTTGATCAATGCCCAATTTTTCAGAAATACGCTTAATAAAAAGATTCTTTTCGATTTCATCGCCGATTTTACCTACGAATTCCATCGCTGTTTTCACAAGGTCGCGGTTTTCTTCAAACGTCTTGCCGTCGCCGAGAACGTTATCAATATAATAATCACTGATGGCCGGCGCAACTGCGATTAATTCGTCGAGCTTTTCCTTGCCGTATTCTTTTATAAAATCATCCGGATCGCACCCCCCGGGAAGTATCAAAGCGCGGGCATGCATATTGGCCCCTAAAAACAGCTCTAAGGAACGGTCCAATGCTTTTCGTCCGGCTGTGTCTGGATCAAACAGCGCTATGACATCCTGGGTATAGCGGCGTAAGAGCTCCAGATGATCCCGGGTCAACGCCGTACCTAACGTGGCAACCACATTACGGACGCCCGCATTCCATAATGATATGGCGTCAAAATATCCTTCCACAATCAGGCAAAACCCGCTCTGGCGAATCGCCTCCTTGGCCTTTTGAAGCCCGTATAAATTTTTACCTTTGATATAGACAGGCGATTCAGGCGAGTTGAGATATTTCGGCTCGCCTTCGGCTAAAATCCGTCCGCCAAAAGCGATGATTTCTCCGAAAATATTTTCAATCGGGAAGATCAGCCGGCCACGGAAGCGATCATAGTATCCACCCTCTTTGCCGGCAACGACTAACCCGGCCTGCTCAGCCAACTTCAAAGACAAACCGCTGCCTTCTATATAATCTGCCAGTGAACGCCATGTATCCGGCACATATCCCAGCCGGAATTGTTTGACGGTGTCTTCGGTAACGGCTCTCTTTTGCAAATAATCCCGGGCGATTTTACCCGCCGGAGACGATAGATTGCGCGCGAATTGCTGCGCCGCCCTTAAATTCACCTGAACAATCTCATCGTGCAGGGATTTTTTTTCCTGCCCTTCCTTGCCGAAGGTCCGAACCGGAAGGATAACGCCTGTTTTTTCCGCCAGATGCTTAATAGCATCCGGAAAACTTTTATTAGCGATTTTCATCAGCAAGGTAATAACATTGCCACCCTCTCCGCAACCGAAACAGTAGAAAATCTGTTTTTCGCGATTAACGGTAAACGAAGGCGTCTTTTCCTGATGAAAAGGACAAAGCCCTAAATAATTCCTGCCTGCCTTTTTTAAAGTCAGATATTCGGAGGCAAGTTCGACAATGTCCACCCTGCTTTTAATTTCTTCAATTTTGCTGTCATCAAAACGCACGAATGATTGCCTTGCCTGTTTTAGTCTTTACGTCAAATTTACTAGATATAACCTTATTGAGACAAGAGCGCTTTCACTTTTTCGCCGGCGGCTTTTCCATCCGCCTTGCCGGTGATCTGCGGCATCAGCACTTTCATCACTTTGCCCATATCCTTGACGGAAACAGCACCCACATCGGCAATCGCTTTCTTAATAAGTGTTTCCACGTCGTCATCTGACATTTGCACGGGCATGAATTCCTGCAAAATTTTCAATTCCGCTTCTTCTTTTTCCACCAGATCCATTCTGTTGCCTTTAGCGAACTGTTCGATGGAATCTTTTCTCTGCTTCACCAGAGCGGATAAAATCTGCATCATTTCCGTTTCATTGAGCGGCCGCATCAAATCTATTTCCTTGTTGTGCAGCGCTGTTTTCAGCATACGGATGGCAGAAAGTCTGATTTTGTCTTTGGCCTTTGCCGCCGTCACCATATCTTCATTTAACTTGGCATTAATATCCATATATTAACCTCGAATTAGCCTAACTGATCTTCCAGTTTTCTGCCGCCCAGCAGATGCATATGCAGATGAAACACTACCTGTCCTCCGTCGGCGTTGCAGTTGAACACCGTGCGGAATCCGGAAACGGCTACTTTTTTTATGTTGGCAACCTTCTGCGCGGCTGCAATCAAACGTTCCACGATATCCGCGTGGCCTGCGTCAACGTCCATGAGCGTTGCAATATGCTGTTTCGGTATGAGAATAACATGCACAGGCGCCATGGGTTGAATATCGTCAAAGGCCAGAACAGCATCGTCTTCGTAAACTTTCGTGCAGGGAATCTCACCTTTAACGATTTTACAAAATATACAATCTGCCATATTTTTCCTCCCTATTCTATGAGGTCTGACGTGTCTTCGCGATTGCGTCTTCCAACGCAATCGCGCCTGTATAAAGCGCACGGCCGACAATCACGCCATAGAACGAACAATCTTTTACCGCAAGCAAAGCATCAATATCGGCTAATGTCGCCACGCCGCCTGACGCAATCACCGGAATGGAGACGGCCATAGCCAGCGCCCGAGTCTGTTCCACATTAACACCTGTTTCCATGCCGTCACGCTGAATATCCGTATAAACGATGGCCTGGATCCCGCAATTTTCATAACGTTGCGCCAGTTCGACCGCGTTTTGACTCGTTTTTTGCGTCCAGCCCCGGACGGCAACCTGGCCATCCAACGCATCAATCCCCAAAATTATTTTTCCGGGATGGGTCTTTGCAGCCGTTTTTACGAAATCTTCATCTTGAATGGCCGCCGTACCCAGGATCACACTTGAAACGCCATTCTCGAGATAATAATTGATCGTCTCCATATTGCGAATACCACCGCCAACCTCAATCGGCACGGAAACCGATTTCGCAATATCGATAATATGGTGTGCATTACGCGGCAATCCGGCAACTGAACCGTCCAGATCCACAATGTGAATCCGCTCGGCACCTTTTTGGGCCCAGAGGCGCGCCATGTCCACAGGATTTTCAGCATAAACCGTCACCCGATCAAAATCGCCCTGCGCCAGACGGACACATTGACTATTTTTAATATCAACTGCCGGAATGATGAACAACTTAAGAACTCCTTTGTGTATAGGCTTTAGAATATCTGACCGAGATCATCTGCAAATCAGAAACAACGATTCGAGCCTGTATTTCAATCAGCGCCCAAAACCGGGAAATGTCGAAAATACCTCGTCAACACCCAATTTTGCTAATTCGCGCGCGGTCAACCATTTGGCGCCGCCTTTAACGAATGAAAATACCTGGTAGACATCTTCCATTAATGATTTTTGCGTTTTATCAAAAACGCCGCGCCACAATGTGCTGCCATCCTTAACGGAAATCAGATGAATCTCAAAAGTCACCGTCGCGGGATGCTCGGCAGAATAGTCATAGCCCACTCTTTCTTTATATCGATAAACATACCCGACAGCCAGGACATCCGCATTCAATTCGTTCCCGATTTTTTGCACAATCTGCAATACCGGCTGCTTCACAGATTCCTTAGAAATCCTTTTGTAGGCATCGGCTGCTCGCTCCGCAGAAATGATTTCCGTATTTTTCAAATCCTTCAATTTATCGGTAAAAATACCCTCAACAATTTTTTCGGCGCCTTTGACAACACCGCCACCGGGATTAACACTGCCGCAAACCGGACATCGGACCGTTGATGATTCGTCTTCGGGAATCACTGCCTGAAAAGGAATCACCACCACGCGTGTTATGGTTTTATCGACGGACTTTGCCTTTTCCTGAGCATAAATTGTATAGGGCGCAAAGACAACAAGTCCCAAAAACAATATTGCGAAACCAATCTTTTTTATCCGTGAAATATTCTGCAATGTAGAAAACCTGGCCTTTCTCTCAGAGCGTTCCTTTAGTGGACAAAACACCTGAAATTTCCGGGTTGATATTGACAGCCTGCCGCAACGCCCTGGCAAAAGCTTTAAAGACGGCTTCGATAATATGATGGCTGTTACTGCCGTACGCAAGATTAATATGCAATGTAATCCCGCTGTGATCGGTAAAAGCCTTAAAAAATTCTTTGACCAGCGCCGGATCAAATCCGCCGATTTTCCGTCGTTCATACCGAACTTTATAAATCAGATAGGGACGGCCGGAAATATCAAGATCCACACGACACAAGCTTTCGTCCATCGGCACAGACGCTGAACCATAGCGATTGATACCGGTCTTTTTACCCAGCGCCTGTCCAACCGCCTGCCCCAGACAAATTCCCAGGTCTTCAACCAGATGATGATCGTCGATTTCCGTATCGCCGGTGCCTTGAACCAGAAGCTTGAACTGTCCATGACGGACAAAGAGGTCCAGCATGTGATTCAGAAAAGGAATGGTCGTATCGATCTTACTGCCGGTGGACTTATCCAAATCAATGTCCAGCGCGATATCCGTTTCCGTTGTTTTGCGGACAATCTTTGCTTTTCTGGCCATATTTGCCCTCCCGGTTAAATAACTTTGTTGAGCGGATATTCAATAATACCTTGTGCCCCGGCTTCCAGTAACTGCGGAATCACATCCCGCACAACACCCGTATCAACGACGGTTTCAATAGCAAACCATTCTTCTGAATAGAGGCTGGAAATGGTCGGGGCTTTGAGTGACGGCAGAAGCTTCATCACACGTTCCAGATTCTCTTTGGCAACATTGAGTTTCAAGCCGACTTTGCCCATCGCCAGAAGCGACCCGGTCAACAGCGTCCGAATCTGTTCTATTTTTTTACGCTTCCAGGAATCATCCCAGGCCGCCCGATTGGCAATCAACTGCGTGTTGGTTCTCATCAGTTCATGGACAATCCGTAATTTATTAGCGCGGATCGTCGATCCTGTTTCCGTGACTTCCACAACCGCGTCGACCAGATTGTCAACAACTTTCGCCTCCGTCGCCCCCCAGGAAAATTCGACACTGACATTGATTTTTTTATCGGCGAAGTATCTTTTGGTAAAATTAACCAGCTCGGTAGAGATGTGCTTACCTTCCATATCCTCGATCGAACGGACAGGAGAATCATCCCGCACAACCAGCACCCAGCGCGCCTGACGTGTGGAGACCTTCGAATAGACTAAATCCTGCACCGCCACTACATCGGAATTATTTTCCATAATCCAGTCGATACCGGTCAATCCGATATCTAAATGACCGTCTTCTACATAACGGGACATTTCCTGCGCGCGCACGAGCGTGCACGAGATTTCCGGGTCATCAATATCAGGAAAGTAGCTGCGGCTATCGTAGCTGATCCGCCAACCGGCCTTTTTAAACAAGTCAACCGTATTATTTTCCAGGCTTCCCTTGGGAATGCCCAATTTTAAAATATTCATTTATACACATCCTTTGGATCAAAAATCTTTTCACCTACAACGACAAAATCGTCACCTTCAAGCTTCCGGTAAAAACAGGACCGGTGCCCTGTATGGCAGGCTGCTCCTCCCAGTTGCTCCACTTGCAATAAAATCGTATCGTCGTCACAATCAATAAAAACGTTTTTGATCATCTGAATGTTGCCGGAGCTTTCACCTTTCAGCCAGAGTTTTTGCCGTGACCGGCTCCAGAAAGTTGCTTTACCGGTTTGGAGAGTAGCCTCCCAGGAGGCCTTGTTCATATAAGCCAGCATCAATATGTCTTTCGTTTCAGCATCTTGAACAATAGCCGGAACCAGCCCGTCAGATTTATTAAAATTTGGTTCAATCATAGGATCCTTCGTCATAATGGTTTTTTATATATCTTCTTGAAACTAACTTATTTAAATGATGAATTCCATTAAATCAAGTAATATTTTATCTGAATAATCATCTATTTCCAGCTTGCCTAACAATATCATTCATGGTAGAAATCCACACCATAAATTGATCAGAGTTATTTGAATCTATTATCCGGAGGTTGGATCGTGTCTTTGCTGACGGGAGGAGTGATCGCTGCTGTTTTTGGACTGATCAGCTTGATCTTCTGGTGGGGTGATTTTTTAGCCATCATACGGGGTGCACTTCCGATCTTCATGCTGCTGGGCGGCGCCTTGGCCATCTATGTCGGTTTTGATGAAATTCAAGATAAAATCCGTGAAGAAAGACAGCGCCAGGATGAGGAGTTGGAAAAAGCCAAGGAAGAGATCGAATCGGCTAAAGCGGAAGCCGAGCGCTATCGTGAGGAATTGGACAAGTTAAAGGATGGGAAAAATCAAACCTGAAACGCATGCCGCAAATCATAAATACACCTTGACACAACCCGTCAAATCAAATATTAGCCACAGCCATTATAGCTAAATGGACGACAGAATGCATAATTTTTCCATCAATCAATTCTCACCTTATGGTATCTATATGTATTGATGCCTGCTTGCCCAGTCTCGATCAGGTAAGCAGGCTTATCCGAAATCAACAGCGAAAAATGTTCGATCATTATCATAAAGAAACAAATTAAACAGATTTGTGTTTATTGAAAACAAAAAAGTAGAGGGGGTAGATCAAATGAAAAGATGTTTTTTTTCAACAACGTTATTCTCTGTTATTGTTACAATCTTATTTGTTGTCACAGCAGGAACGCAGGCGTTAGCCGCGCCTCCGATCAAAATCGGAGCCTTGTTTTCTGTTTCTGGACCGGCGGCATTTTTAGGTGAACCGGAGCGTAACACAGCTCAAATGTTAGTGAATGAGATCAACAAAGCCGGTGGTATTAAGGGACGGAAACTGGAGTTGGTTGTGATTGACACACAGGGAGATCCGGCCAAGGCGGTGCAAGGGGCTAATAAACTCATTAAAGATGATAAAGTTGTGGCGATCATCGGCCCCAGCACAACAGGCGATTCCATGGCGGTTATTCCGGTCGTCGAGAAAGCCGGGATTCCGCTTATTTCCTGCGCTGCCGGAATTAAGATAACGGACCCGGTAAAAAAATGGGTATTTAAGACAGCTCAAAATGACGCCCTGGCTGTAGCGAAAATTTATGAATACCTGAATAAACAGAAAATCAGTAAAATAGCCATTCTGACCGTATCTGACGGTTTTGGCTCTTCGGGACGGGAACAGCTTGTTGCAAACTCCAAAGCATTTGGTATCAATATTATTTCTAATGAAACTTATGGACCAAAAGATACGGATATGACCGCACAATTGACGAAGATTCGCGCCAGTGGCGCTCAGGCGATTATCTGCTGGGGAACCAATCCAGGTCCTGCGATTGTCGCCAGAAACATCAAGCAACTGGGGATAAAAATCCCCCTGTTTATGAGCCATGGCGTATCCTCCAGAAAATTCATTGAACTGGCGGGTAATGCCGCAGAAGGGATCATTCTGCCTTCCGGACGTGTTATTGTAGCAAGTCAGATGCCTGATACTGATCGGCAAAAAAAGGCACTCACAAGCTATGTCACCAGTTACAAGAATTTATATAAAGTAGAAGGTGATCATTTCGGCGGACATGCCTGGGATGCGATGATGCTGCTGAAGGGCGCTATCGAGAAAGCGGGAGATAAACCTTCCGCCATTCGCGATCAATTGGAAAAGACGGTCAAGTTTGCCGGAATTGGCGGAACATTCAGCTACACGGCGCAGGATCATGCAGGATTAACGAAAGATGCTTTTGTTCTGGTCGAGGTTAAAAACCAGAGCTGGAAATTAGTTAGATAGTAGGCTATCTTCTTTTTATTAAAGGGCGGCACAGGTAAAGAATACTTGTGCCGCCATCATAAATCATTGAATGGATGAATAAACCAGCAAATGGACAATCCAAGCCAACTCGTTCAGTATATCTTAACTGGGCTTTCCAACGGCGC
>CAYULE010000058.1:1314-13698 GCA_964445385.1 uncultured Smithella sp. | reverse complement strand
AATGAACACCTTTCACCACCCGTCCGTTTTTCATATCCAGACACGGCATGATTTTAATCGGTTCCATAGAAATCTCCTTTCAGTATAAGCCATATGGCTGGTTCTGCAACAAGATGGTGAATTGTTAAACCGAACTTGTATAATTTACAACCAAAATGTTCAAAAACATACGATTCATGCAATCATTTTGTCCTTTTTTTCTTTAATACTTGAAACGCCAGGCAATTTCGTTTAAACAAATTGACAATCTATTCCATCATAAAAGGAGCCGCCATGATTAAAATGAAAGAAATAAAAGCAAGCACCATGAATGTGGAAAAGTTTATTGATGATCAGGTGAACAATATCCGGAAAGCTGTCGGCGACGGATTGGCAATCAACGCCTTATCCGGCGGCGTGGATTCCTGTGTAGTCACTGCCCTGGGACACAAGGCTCTGGGTAACCGTCTCAAAACTTACATGATTGACAATGGCATCATGCGGGAAGGCGAACCCGCCAAAGTAGCAGCTGCTTTTAAAAAACTTGGCATACAGGTCGAAGTGCTGGACGCATCCAAAGCGTTTTTTACCGCTCTTAAAGGACTCACGGATCCGGAAGAAAAAAGAGAAGCTATCACGCAAACTTTCTATAAAAACGTTTTCGGCAAACTGGTCGTCAAGAGCAAAGCCAAATATCTTCTGCAGGGCACCATTCTGACCGATGTGGATGAAACCGTCGCCGGAATAAAAAGACAGCATAATGTCTTTGAGCAACTGGGCATCGATCCGCAAAAAGCGTTCGGCTATAAAATTCTGGAACCGCTCATTGAGCTGCGCAAGGACGGTGTACGCAAAGTCGGAGCGGCGCTGGCACTGCCCGTCTCCATGTTCAACCGGATTCCCTTTCCCGGACCGGCGCTGGCCGCCCGCGTGATCGGCGAAGTCACGCCAGCCAAAATTGCCCTGGTTAAAAAAGCAACCGCCATTACCGAAGCGGCGCTCAAAGATGTCCAGGCGTTTCAGTATCTAGCCATTCTGCATGAAGACCGTGTAACCGGCATGCGCAACAACAAAAGGGTTTTCGGCAACCAGATCGAAATCCGTTGCTGGAACAGCATCGATGCGCGCACCGCCAGACCCACGAGGCTTTCTTTTGATGTGCTGGAAAAGATTGCCACGAAGATCACGAAAGACATCCCGGAAGTCGTCAGCGTCACTTACAACATCACCTCTAAACCGACGTCCACGATCGAGGCGATTTAAGCGATAAGACCCTGGCGGGCATTATCCCGAACCGCACTTTCCCGCTGGGACTGGAGCCATCAAATCATGGAAAGAAAACCTCAAAAAGGTCCCTTGCAGGGAATTCGTATTCTTGATCTGACCCGTCTTTATCCCGGGCCGCTGGGAACCATGATGCTTGCCGACATGGGCGCGGATGTCATTAAAATCGAGGATATGAACGCACCCGACTATATGCGTTTTTATCCTCCTTATATCGAATCCGAATCCGCGGGTTTTATTGCCGTCAATCGATCCAAACGCAGCCTTGCCTTAAATCTCAAAGTCCAAAAAGGCATTGAGATCTTTTTATCGCTTGTTAAAACGGCTGATATTGTCATTGAGCAGTTTCGACCGGGCGTCCTTACTGAACTGGGCATGGGCTATCAGGAGGCCTGCCTCGTAAAACCGGATATCATCTATATTTCGATAACCGGCTATGGTCAGGATGGGCCTTACGCCAGGGAGGCCGGACATGATATTAATTTTATGGGATATGCCGGAATCCTTGCGTCAACCGGTACTCCCCAGGCAGGCCCCGTTATTCCGGGTCCCCAACTCGGTGATGTCGCCGGCGGAGCTTATATGTCCATCATTGCCTGCCTTTCCTCTCTGTGGGCAAGAGAAAAAACCGGAAAGGGCCAACAAGTGGATGTATCCATGCTGGATGGCGTCCTGCCTCTGATGACCCTGCAGATGGCTCATTATCAGGCAACCCAAGTATCCCTCGGGCCCGGAGAGCCGCCGCTTTCCGGAGGCCTGGCCTGTTATGGCGTTTATCAATGCGCCGACGGGAAATACATTGCTCTGGGCATTCTGGAAGCCAAGTTCTGGAAAACATTTTGCGAAATGGTCGATCACCCGGAATGGGTGGACAAGCATATGGTGATGGGAGAGGATGCTGAAAAACTGCGCAAACAAATTGCCGTTCTATTCCGGACAAAAACCAGGGTTGAATGGGTGGCCCAGGCGCGGAATTTAGATGTGTGCCTTTCACCGGTGCTGGAAGTCTCGGAAGTTGAAGCAAACCCTCAGATACAGGCAAGGCAAATGATTCACGAGCAGCAGCATCCGGTTTGCGGTAAAATCAAGGGCATTGGCGTCCCCCTGAAATTCTCGGCAACCCCTTCAGAACCCGCCTGGCCATCGCCCGCGCTGGGAGAAGACACAAAATCCATTCTGGAGGAAATCGGCTATCAACCCGAAGAAATCGAGGCGCTCTTCAAAGCGGGCATGATTCTAATTTCCGGTTAAGGTCATCCTCAATTCATCACCGCGCCGCCATCTACATTAACAGCCTGGCCGGTAATATTGCGGGCTCGCTCCGAGGCCAGATACGCCACCATATCGGCGATATCTTCGGGCGGCTGGGGGCGTCGCAAAGGCGTCACTGATTTGACCCGGGCTTCGAATATCTCCTGCAGACTTTTATCCGCCAGAGCCGGCTGATTGTCTTTGAGTGCCTGTGCCAGCTTTTCCCATCCCGGCGTATAAACATATCCCGGACAAACGACATTCACCGTGATATCGTAGCGCGCCAGTTCCTTCGCCATCACCTGTGTAAAGCCGATAACGCCGAATTTTGACGCGCAGTACGGTCCCAGGAGTGGCTCACCGGACTTACCGGAAATGGAGGAAATGTTGATTATCCGCCCCTGTTTCCTCGGAATCATTGCTTTGGCCACGGCCCGGCAACTTAGGTAGACGCTCCTCAGATTCAACTCAACCGTTTTGTCCCATTGTTCAACTTCTGATTTAATCACCAGGGCAATTCCCGTTCCCCCGCCCACATTGTTGACCAAGATATCGATTGCCCCATAAGCATCGATTGTCTTTTGAACCATGGCATCAACGTCTTCCGGTTTGATCGCATCGCAGGATACAGCCAGACCATCTCCGCCTTTGGCTTTAATTTCGTCAACGACATTTCGAGCGGCTTCGCCATTCAAGTCCGCCACGACCACTTTTGCTCCCTCATCGGCCAGGCGCATCGCAATAGCTTTACCGATACCGTTTCCTCCGCCTGTTACAATAGCAATCTTATCCTTGATTTTCAGATCCATAAATTGTCAGCCTCCCAGATCTTTTTTTGACTCTCACCCAACGGGTTTAAGTTGCTTGTCGGATAATCCCGGACGCACGTCTCTTTTATTTTTTACTATTCTCAGACGGCGGTCTTTCAAAACGGTCCAGAACCATATCCAGAATCTTCTGCAGACCCTGACGGTCAATAATTTCCCTGTCCTCCTTGATTTGCTCTTCCATCGCCAACTGAACCACGCCGCGGATCACCCAGGTCATGTGCCCCGCGTTGCCCGGTTGAAATTCCCCGGAGGCAATCGCGTCTTCGATAATCTTCTTGATCGCTGCGTGAAATTTCACATGATAAGAAATGAAGTCACAATAGGGCGCGCCCTGAGACGGCCCATAGTAGATGGTGAACATCAACCGGAAAAAATCTTTGTCATGGGCAACGTGGAGAAAAATTTTATCAACAAGATCTTTCAGCCTGTTTTTCGCGCTGGAAGCTGTATGCATATATAATTCCAGCGCCTGGTCAATCTGAGCGCAATGGGTGTGCATCAGCTCCATGTAGAGCCCTTCCTTGTTTCCAAAGTAATAATAGAGGGAAGGCGCTGTGATGCCTACAGCATCCACGATTTCCCGTACCGTGGTGGCGGCATATCCCTTGTGGGCAAACAATCCGAGAGCCACGTCAAGTATCTGCTGACGTGAATCGGATTCCAGATTTCTTTTTATTGTTTTTTCCTTCTTAATGGCCATTTTTTATCCTTGACTTCCATCCCCGAGTATTCTATCTAACACTTGTTATACATGATTTTCGGCTTACTATATTGGCAAATGATTTGTTTTGTCAATCATAATAAGAAAAATAAATTGGGAGGTAATTTATATGGAACGTATTTGGATGAAAAGCTGGCAAAAGGACATTTCCACGTCGTTAACGTTTGAACATGGGAAAAAACCCGTTCATGAATATCTGAGAATCCGGGCCAAAGAAACTCCTGAGAAAACGGCTATTATTTTTTACGGACGGGAAATCAGCTACCGTGAATTAGACGAGACGTCTGACAGGTTTGCCAATTATCTGAAGCAGCAGGGTGTGAAGAAAGGAGATCGCGTGGCGATCTTCATGGCCAGTTGTCCCCAGTACGAAATTGCCCACTTCGGCACGCAGAAACTCGGCGCCATTGTCTGTCCCTGCTCCCCTCTGTTCAAAGAAATGGAACTGACCTATGAATTAAACGACGCGGAAACCGAAATCCTGGTCACCTGGGATATCCTGATGCCGATCGCCGGAAAAGTCATCGGCAATACCGGGGTCAAGAAAGTGGTCATCACCAATCTCAATGATTATCTCCCCGCAGAACCGACCCTGCCGCTTGTGGATGCCATGAAAATTCCCAGGCAGAACGTGCCGGGGACCGATGACTTCATGGAAATTGTTACCCATGGCGATCATACACCTCCCCGGGTCGATATCAATCTGGATGAAGACGTCGGCCTTTTCCAATATACCGGAGGGACCACCGGCCTGCCCAAAGGCTCCATGCTGAGTTATTACGCCGCTCTGTTTAAGACAGCGGCCGTCTGCGCCATCACCGGAATAAATAAGGATACGATCAGTCTTGTATCCATGCCTGTCTTTCATATCGCGGGCATGGTGGCCGGTATGAACAGTTGTATTTATGCCGGCGCCACACAGATCCTCTTCACCCAATTCGATGTGAAGGCCACAATGGAAGCCATCCAGCGTTATAAAGCCAATTTCTGGTACAGCGCCGTTCCGATGAATGTGGGTATCATGATGCATCCGGAAGGCAAAAATTACGATTTAAGCAGCATGAAGTTATGTCTGACATCCTCTTTCGGGATTGTTCTGACGGAAGAAATATCCCGCCAGTGGGCGGCCTTCACGGGCGGCGGCATTTTGCTGGAAGGCGCTTACGGCCTCAGCGAAACACACACGGCGGACACCTATGTTCCCCGGGATAAAGTCAAATACGGCACGATGGGTATTCCCGGCTTTGAAGCCGATTTTAAGATTGTCGATGTCAATGACCGTTCAAAGGAAATGCCCCTCGGAGAATCCGGAGAAATCGTCTTGAAAAATCCGGGCGTATTCAAGGGCTACTGGAAAAAACCGGAAGAGACGAAAAATACACTGATCGATGGATGGGTTTACACGGGCGATGTCGGCAAGTTTGACGAAGACGGATTTTTATATCTGATCGGCCGCGCCAAGGAGATGATTAAAGTATCCGGCTTCTCTGTGTATCCGGAAGAGGTCGAATTTATGCTTAACCAATACCCCGGCGTGGCCCAATCTGCGGTTATCGGAATTCCCGATCCGCAAAAAATGGAGGTGGTCAAAGCCTTCATCGTAATGCAGGCCGGAAAAACAGCAACCGAGGATGAAATTAAGGTCTGGGCAAAACAAAACATGTCCGCTTACAAGGTACCGGCCAAAATTGAATTCAGGACATCACTTCCCCTGCTTGGAACCGGAAAGATTCTGCGCCGGGCATTGAAGGAAGAAGCTGCAAAATAAGGCCTCTTCACCCCCTCTTGATGCCAGGGATTCAGCCATCCGCCGATCATGAATCCGCAAGGCCCGATCCCTGGCTGTTTTTTCAGAAAAAATATGGAAATAAGAGATGAATAATTATATTATCCCGACGCTCATAACGTCTAACTTGATCATTCGCAAAAACGGATGGATCAAACTATAATAAATACGGGAGTGTACCTCACATGAAAACATCCAAAGACAACCAGGAAACGTCAACACCCAAACCCACCCAAACCAAACAAGATGAGAATAAGCCGATACGCCCTGATCTTGCCGAAGTCATCCGCAGACACTCCTTCGGCCTGGATAAGAATCGCCCCGACGCGGTGGCGAAACGCCTGAAGAAAAACCAGTGCACGGCTCGCACCAACGTGGAAGCCTTGTGCGATGAAGGCTGTTTCATCGAGTACGGCGCTCTGGCGATTGCCGCGCAACGCGGACGCCGTTCCGTGGACGATCTCATCAGTAAAACCCCTACCGACGGTCTGATTACGGGCGTCGGAACCGTCAACGGTTCACTCTTCGAGGAAGACAAGGCCCGCTGCATGGTAATGGCCTATGACTATACGGTTCTGGCCGGAACCCAGGGTTTCTTCAATCACAAGAAAATTGATCGCATGCTTCACCTGGCTCATGAACAGCAGATTCCCCTGGTTTTCTTCGCCGAAGGCGGCGGCGGAAGACCCGGCGACGTTGACGCGGAAGGCGTCATGGTGGCGGGATTGGATTTGTCAACCTTTGGCGCTTTTGCGGGGCTAAGCGGGTCTGTACCGGTGGTTGGCGTTGTATCCGGATTTTGTTTTGCCGGAAATGCGGCGCTCCTGGGCTGCTGTGATGTAATCATTGCCACGACAAACTCCAGCATCGGCATGGGCGGCCCGGTCATGATTGAAGGTGGTGGACTGGGTGTTTTTCAACCGGAGGAAGTCGGTCCGATGGATGTACAAACGCAAAACGGTGTAGTCGATATTGAAGTAGCTGACGATATAGAGGCGGTTGCCATGGCGAAAAAATATCTTTCCTATTTTCAGGGAGCAACATCTTCCTGGGAAGCAGACGATCAATTCAAATTACGCAATCTGGTTCCGGAAAGCCGCAAACGAGCTTACAATGTCAGAACCATTATTAAAGCGCTGGCGGACACGGATTCCTTTCTGGAAATCAGGCCGAAATTCGGTCCCAGCATGGTAACGGGACTGCTCCGCATTGAAGGACGGCCCTTCGGCGTCATCGCCAATAACTCCATGCACATGGCCGGTGCGATTGAAGCGGAAGGCGCGGATAAGGTCGCCCGTTTAATGCAAATTTGCAACGCGCACGGTATTCCGCTCCTGTCATTGTGCGACACACCCGGTTTCATGGTCGGTCCGGAAATCGAAAAGCGCGCGCAGGTGCGCCATGTCTGCCGGATGTTTGTCATCGGTTCCCACCTCACGGTTCCTTATTTCACGATTGTCTTGCGCAGAGGATACGGTCTGGGCGCCATGGCCATGGCGAGGGGGGGATTTCATGAATCTTTCTTCACGGCGGCGTGGCCCACGGGAGAGTTCGGCGGCATGGGACTGGAAGGAGCCGTTAAAGCGGGTTTCAAGAAAGAGCTCGCGGCCATTGAAGACCCTCAAAAACGCGAAGAATTTTATGAGTTCCTGGTCGCCCAGCTGTACGAACGAGGCAAAGCCATCAACATGGCCGCATATCTTGAAATCGATGCGGTCATCGACCCGGCGGACACCCGCAAGTGGATCATGCAGGGGCTGAAATCCGTGCCCGCCCGAAAGCCCCAGGATTCAAAACATAATTTTGTCGATCCCTGGTAAGAGATAAGAACCGGTATCGCTGGGACGCTTAATAGCGTCCCAGCTTTTCATAGATCATCATCACGGTATTCACGTACACGTCACTGTGGTTGTAATACCAGATGGCCTTACGCTTTTGCTCCAGGGGGGCATCTTCGCGCCAGCCGTATTTTCTTAAATAATTCCCCATGCTGAGGGTAGCATCCGTCATATTGAAGGGATTGGCCAAACCATCGCCATCGCCGTCCATGCCGAAAATCCAGAAAGAAGAAGGTATAAATTGCCCCGGCCCCAGTGCCCCGGCAAATGATCCTGTCATGCTGACAGGATCGACATTCAAATGATTGGCAATATGCACAAGAAAGTAAAGTTCGCCAAGCGCCCACCGCGCTTTCCTCTGCGCCCGGGCGATCGTGGCGTCTTCATAAAGCTGCGGATAGATATCCCCGTAACGGTCCTGAATTTTTTTAAAATAGTCCGGATCCAGCATAAAGGCCAGATTGGCATAGGCAGTCGCAGCATGATAGCGCATCTTATAAGTACCCAGTCTGGACTCGATGATCAGAATAGCGGTGATAATCCGGGGGGATGTGCCAAAACGTTTTTCCACGGTATTTAAGACATCAGCATTTTGCTTCATAAAAGATATGCCCTGCGTGATTTGCCGGGTTTCAATCTCCATGACATCGGGGTTTTGCCTGGTTCCCCTGGGTTTGGAATAAAAAAGATTTTGGATAATGATATCCGGACGGATAGATATGCGGGAATCTTGCAGGATACGGCGGGCCTGCGACGGATCAAGCCCTTCCACAATCAGCAATTCTTCAACAAACCGCCGCTGAGGCTCGTTTGCCGCTTCAGAATGCGCAGTCAGAAATATAATATTGATAAGAATCATCAGATAGATAAAATTTCTTCGCACCCATCCGCCTTTGCCTGTGTTTTCTCCAACGTGACTTGCTCCTGCATACTACATTTTTGAGTGTGTTTTATGCAAGCGGATTTCTTCCTCCGGCAAGGAGCATATACCATGATTTAACCGGTGCGGTCAGTGATCCAAAGAGGTATTCCCAAAACAGGTCAACATAATAATCAATACAATATCAACAGGTTAACGACACAATGGACTTCCTGCGGAAAATCTTTATAGGACAGCTAAATTTTATTGACAAATGAGCACAATTTGTCTATAAGTCCCAATCTTAACGTTAACTAAGGATAAGTATATGTACGCAATCATAAAAACAGGAGCAAAACAACATAAGGTCAGCGAGGGTGATGTCCTATTGGTCGAAAAACTGGCTGGTGAAAAGGGAACCGAGGTTGTTTTTAATGAAGTTCTGATGGTGTCTGATGATAATGCTGTGAAAATCGGCAAGCCTTTCGTGGAAGGCGCTACAGTCATCGGTGAAGTCGTCGTTCAGGCGAAAGGACCGAAACTGATTATCGGCAAAATGAAGAAACGCAAGGGCTATCGCAAGAAGACCGGTCATCGTCAGGAATTAACCAGCATGAAAATAAAAAAGATTTCGATATAGGCGGAGGACATCATGGCACATAAAAAAGGTCAGGGAAGCTCCCGCAACGGTAGAGACTCCAATTCGCAAAGACGCGGTGTCAAAGTATATGGCGGCGAAAAAATTCACGCCGGATCCATTATCGTGCGGCAGGTAGGAACAAAAATTCATCCGGGCAATAACGTCGGCCTGGGCAAGGATTTCACACTCTTCGCGCTCATCAATGGCGTTGTGAAATATGAAAGACTGGATAAAACCCGAAAAAAGGTCAGCGTTTACGCCTCTTAGAATTATTGGGCTGGATACTGGAGATTTTAAAGGCGCTTATATCAAGCGCCTTTTTATTTTGGATACGATATGAAATTTGTTGATGAAGCAAAAATTTTTGTAAAGGCAGGACATGGCGGTCCAGGCTGCGTGAGTTTCCGGCGGGAGAAGTTCATTGAGAAAGGCGGACCCGACGGCGGCGACGGCGGCAAGGGCGGCGATGTCATTTTTCGCGCGGATCGAAGCCATCACACCCTGCTGGATTTAAAATACCAGCAGCATCAGATCGCTAAAAACGGCAGACACGGCTCCGGCAACAACCGAACCGGACATGGCGCCGAAGACCTGATCGTGACGGTTCCTCCCGGAACGGTTGTGAAAGATTTTGAAACCGGCGAGATCCTGGCTGATTTATCCGAACTGGGACAAACCTTTATCATCGCCAAAGGCGGCATGGGCGGCAAGGGCAACGCCCATTTCAAATCATCCACGCACCAGACGCCGCGCTTTGCTCAGGAGGGAATGGAAGGCGAGGAACGCTGGCTCAAGATGGAACTCAAACTGCTGGCGGATGTGGGGCTCATCGGTTTTCCCAACGCGGGAAAGTCCACTTTTATCTCAAGGGTTTCAGCCGCTCGTCCGAAGATTGCCGACTATCCTTTTACGACACTCACACCGCATCTGGGCGTGGTCAAATACGCGGACAGCCCGAGCTTCGTCATCGCCGACATTCCCGGTCTGATTGCCGGTGCGCACGAGGGCATGGGCATGGGCGTTCAGTTTCTCAAACACGTGGAGAGAACATCCCTGCTCTTTCACATTATCGATATTTCCATGGAACCAAACATTGACGCGTGGAAAAATTTTTCCGCCATCAATGATGAACTCGGACATTACAATCCACAGCTTCTGGATAAACCGCAAATTGTGGCCATCAACAAAATTGATCTGCCCGAGGTGAAAGCCCGGGTTAAAAAAGAAGTTGCGCGATTCAGAAAAAAAGGGATAATACTGCATTCGTTTTCCGCCGTGACCGGCGAAGGAACACAGGAACTTATAAAAATGATGGTATCCCTTTTAAACAAAACTGAAATTGCGGATGATCATGCATAGCACTCGTCTTGAGACACTGGCACATACCAAAAAGATACTTGTCAAAATCGGCTCGGCGGTTCTCACAGGCGCTGATGGGCTGGATTTAAAAATCATCGACGCCCTGGTGCAGGAAATGAGCGACCTGACACGCAGAGGTTTCTCCATTGTGCTCGTCACCTCCGGAGCCATTGCGTCGGGCAAACATCGTCTGAATATCGCAGGCAAACTCAAGAGCATTCCTGAAAAGCAGGCAGCGGCAGCCGTCGGCCAGGGAAGACTCATGCGCGTCTATTCCAAGGCTTTTGAAAAAAATAACCTGTATGTCGCGCAGATCCTGCTCACGATGTCGGATCTGACCGACCGGCAGCGCTACCTCAACATCCGCAATACCCTCTCCACACTGATGGAGTGGCATGTCACCCCGATCATCAACGAAAACGACACTGTCGCCATTGATGAAATCAAATTCGGCGACAACGACAATCTGGCCGCGATGATCGCCAACATTATCGAGGCGGATTTGTTTATCAACCTGACGGCGACCGACGGCCTTTACGACTGTAATCCTTCACAATCCAAAAAAGCAAAGCTGATTCCCCTCGTCTGCGAGATCACCGACGAAATCGAAGCCGCCGCCACCATGGAGACATCGTCCGTCGGCACGGGTGGTATGAAAAGCAAAATTCTCGCGGCTAAAAAGGTCACATCCCTCGGCATTCCCTGTATCATCGCCCCGGGCAAAAGAAAAAAAGTCCTGTCAGAGATCATGGCCGGCAAAGAAATCGGCACGTTGTTTCTACCGCAAGCCTCCCGTCTGGCCAGCCGCAAATATTGGATTGCCAATACCCTGCGCCCGCGCGGCCGGTTGATCATCGATGACGGCGCAAAAAAAGCCCTGCTGGAAAAAGGCAAGAGCCTGCTGCCCTCCGGCGTCACCGCCGTTGAGGGGACATTTGTTCCGGGTGATCCCGTTGTCTGCGTCGATCAAAACGGAACCATTCTTGCCAAAGGGCTGGTCAACTTCGATTCCTCGGATGTTTTCAAAATCATGGGACTGAAAACAACACAGATTGACGCGGTTCTGGGGCACAAGGATTACGATGAGGTGATTCACCGCGACAACCTGGTCATCACAGATACTATAAAGAAAAATTAAAGCTGAACCAACAGAAAATTTACTGATAACCATAGAATAAAAGGAGGGTAAAATGATTCCATTGATCGTTCTGATCGTTATTATCGCTGCCGTCGCTTTTTATTTTGTCGGGATTTACAATAATCTCATTTCGCTGCGCAATCTGTATTTGAACGCGTACACCCAGATTGATATTCAGCTAAAACGCCGTTATGATCTCATTCCCAATCTGGTCGAGGCCGCCAAAGGTTATCTGGCGCATGAACGCGGCACATTAGAGGCTGTCATTAAGGCGCGCAATACCGCTTTTGACGCCAGCAAAATAGCGGCGGCATCTCCGGGCAACGCCACGGCGATGGCGGGTCTGAGCCAGGCGGAAGGAGTGCTCTCCGGCATGCTTTCCAAATTGCTCGCCGTCGTGGAATCCTATCCCGATTTGAAAGCGAATCAAACCATCAGCAACCTGATGGAAGAACTGACCTCAACGGAGAATAAAATCAGCTTCGCACGCCAGGCCTATAATGACGCGGTCACCGTTTACAATACCAGCCGGGAACAGTTTCCCAACAACGTGGTATCGTCAACTTTTGATTTTAAAGCGGCGGCCCTGCTGGAAGCTGTGGAAAAACCCGAAGAGCGGACAGCGCCCAAAGTATCGTTTACCTGATCTCCTGATGAACTTCGCTACGAGATCGTTGAAGATGGCTCCTGCTGTCATTC
>CAYULE010000058.1:0-1214 GCA_964445385.1 uncultured Smithella sp. | reverse complement strand
CATTCTATTGGATTAACAAAAATGACTCCCAGTGGTTCGACTAATTTTTTTGCCAGGCAGGAACAGGCCCGCAAAAGCTGCCGGAATCAACTGATTCTTTTTGCTGTTGCGGTATTCATTATTGTTTTGGTCACCACCCTGGCGATTCGTTTTGCGTGGTATTTATATGTCGGCACGCAGGCGTACACCCTTTTTAACGCAAACGACGCTCAAAATTATCATCAAAAGCTCTCCACCTTTACGTTCTTTGACCCGGCGTTTTTTCTTTTTATGGCCATGGTCATCGTCATGGTTATTCTCGCCGCCAGTCTGATCAAAATGAACACCTTGCAGAAAGGCGGTGGCGCTGTAGCGGAAATGCTGGGCGGACGAAAAATCAGTGCTGACACAACCGATCCGTCCGAGCGCCGGCTGATGAATGTTGTGGAAGAAATGGCTATTGCGTCAGGCATTCCCGCTCCGCAGGTTTACGTTCTGGATTCGGAACATAATATCAACGCCTTTGCCGCAGGCCTGGAGATTGCCGATTCGGCGGTAGCCGTAACAAACGGAGCACTGAACAAACTTAACCGCGACGAGCTGCAGGGCGTCATCGGCCATGAGTTCAGTCATATTTTAAACGGGGACTCCCGGCTGAACGTTCAATTGATCGGTATTCTCTTCGGTATCCTGTTTATGGGCATCGTCGGACAGAAGATCATCTCTCATGGACGCCTCTCCCTCAGGTTGGGTTTGCCGGTCATCGCCGGAGGGGTATGCCTGATCGTGATCGGTTATATTGGAACATTCATGGGCAGATTGATGCAGTGCGCCGTATCCCGCCAGAAGGAATTCCTGGCGGACGCATCCGCTGTTCAATTCACGCGCAATCCGCTGGGTCTGGCAGGCGCCCTGAAAAAAATCGGCGGTTCAGCGTTCGCGTCAAACATCAATTTGCCCGAAGCCAGACAAGCCAGTCATTTGTTCTTTGGCGAAAGCCATCCTGATGCGATATTCCCTTTTCTGGCAACGCACCCGCCGCTTGAAGAGCGTATCCGGCTTCTGGATCCTTCTTTTAACGGCAAATTTATTACAATGAAAAATGACCAGCCGACGCCCAAAGCTCAATACACAACCCCATTTTGGGGCACGTCACTTCAAATTCAGCCCGGATCTCCGCTGATGTCCGTCATTCCTGCGGAAGTCATCCATCATGTCGGTCATCCGTCAAAAGA
>CAYULE010000057.1:0-13807 GCA_964445385.1 uncultured Smithella sp. | reverse complement strand
GGGTATGCGCTTGCTGTCGAATTCATCTTTTAGCGTTTGGTCAACTAGCAGTAAAACGTTGCTGTGTCAAGTAAATATCTTATTTTTTAGCCTCTTGGGGTACGGATTTATTCAGTATCCGGATTCCTCGAATAATGTATACCAAACCGGAAATAACCGTAAATAAAGCTGTGGCCCAGCAAAGTCCAATGATCCATTCATATCCAAAATTATGTGTAACCGCTTTGTAAAGCAAAGCGAAAAAAATCGTGGCGATTTGCAGTGCCGTGGTTATTTTCCCGACGATAGCCGGTTTAATCTCATAAGCTATCGACATTAAAGATAAAACAGCAATGCCCAGCAGAATAATAAAATCACGGCTAATGACCATAACAGCCAGCCAGCCCGGAATCATACCCAAAATGGCCAGCGTCACAAAACTGGTGACCAGAAGCATTTTATCCGCAATGGGATCCAAGTAAGCGCCTAGAGTAGTCTGGCAATTTAACAGGCGCGCAAGAGTTCCATCCAGAGCATCAGTCAGACCGGCCACCATAAAAGTGATCAATGCCTTATCATATTCTGTCTGAATGAGAAAAATGACAAATACGGGAACCAGGATAATCCGCAATAACGTTAAAAAATTCGGTATATTCATCTACTGTGTACTTTTTTATTACCTGTGGTTTTTTCCGGGGTAAAAAACTATCCCCTTAATTTCGGTCCGTACGGTAACGTCTCCATAACTTTATCGACAACCTCTTCCAATGCTTCTTCTAAAGCCCCATCTGTTTTCATCTTCAATCTCGAACGAAATAAATCGAAACTTCGACTTGTCGATTTGGATTGAGCGTTCCAAATCGTTTCACCCGTCTTCGTGCTGCGTAATTCGCATCGGACAGCCACAGTAACTGGAGCATAAAACAACTTTGTTGATGTTTTACTTTCTATCAGTGAGCAGTACATAGCGCCATCAGCACCCAGCAATTCATCTATTGCCTTCGGGGGGATGACATCATTTTTTTTCAAGTCCTTGCCGGTCGTCAGAGACATTAGATTACTGTCAATCCAATCAGAGGCCATTTGAGGATAGCCTTTGAAACGGAGTTCCTGACTCAATTTTGTCCTTAGCATTTTTGAAGCTTTTGAGTCTGCCGTATTACTCTCCACCGGCAATAAAGCAATGATGTTTACCTCGCTCGGTTTCTGATCGCTTTTTAACACAACCGGTGCACGCGACGAACAGGCGCATAGACATAAGCTAACGGTTATTAACACAACATACAGGATGTTATGGGTTTTCATCGAACCTCCTCTTTGACATGTAAATTAATCTCGACATGATCATAATCATTATTAATGGATTCTATAGAATATCTTCCTGATTTCTCCAGTTCAGCTACTAAACTTTGGACCTCCCCTGCAAGGACAAGATCGCAATGCGCTTGTTGCCATTCCAGATGGCAGGGATAAGTACTTTTTACGATTTTGGAATGTTTTTGTAAAAAAGTTTTCATACGGCTAAAATCTGAATACTTTTTCATCCCCTTCAATGACAAATAAACCACGGCGCCTTCTTTTGCTCTTTGATCCGGAAGCATTCCCATTTGTAACAGATCATTGCTGACATGCGCTAAAGTTACCACAATTTGCACATGAGCGATAAAATTGTTGTGTAGCCTTTTTTCCGAGATTATACGAGTATTTTTAATATAGCGATCCGTCCTGCCGAGCAGGATACTTTTCAAGGCCTGGAAGTTTTCATCTTCATATTTATCCAATAAGATTTTTGCCGCGGCCTGCATAATCGCTTTTTCCGATGCGTTCTTTACAGCTTCTTCACGAGCATTGATCACATCATTTTGAATAACCGGCGCGCGCCCTTCAACCTGAAGAGTAATATCTTTCGCTGTCTGATCAGCATAGGCTGAAAGACAGAAAAGGCTCATCAGCAAAATCAAGATCTGCGACAGTTTCTTTCTCATCATCTAATCCAGGTCCGACAAATGATTCTTGTTCATGATTTTTCTTCTTTCAATCTCTTCCCTGATGACACGCTCAGTAATCTCAGGAATAACCTGTCTCGCAATTTTTTCAACGATTTCCACCGCCCGCAGCATAATTGCGTCGTCGATCTGGTGAGGCAACAAATGATCATCAACGACCTCCGTTAGATCATGGATTTGCTCACCACTGGGCTTAACGCGTTCATAACCGTAGCCATCAATTACAATAATTTGCTGTGGATTGCTGCCATCCGTTACTCTGCGGCCATGCCCGTTTCGCTCGTCATATATTTCGGTTAGTTCGAATATTTTCTTATCTTGAACCGTACCGGAATCTTCAATCATTTTTTTATTTCCTCTCCACATCAACCATAATTACAGAAGGATTAGCTTTCCATTGATATTGTTCTGGAGTTACCATAGTGCAAAAAACTCTTCAAGCAATATATGTAATGATTCGGGCTTCAATTTTTGTCAGAAACAGGACGAATTTTAACGGCAAGATCGTAAACTTTTTTTCTGGATAATCCGGTTTGTTTCACAACATCCGCAACGGCATCGCGCAACGATATAGATTTTTGGCCCCAGAGCTGAAGAAGCTTTTCTTGAATTCCATCGTCAGTGAGCGAAACAGGCTCATGGACAGCTCCCGGCAGGATAACCGTAAATTCTCCTCTTGCTTTACTAAGAGCCATGGTCTCTAAAATGCCTGACACCCGTCCCCGCGTAACCTCTTCAAAGACTTTTGTCATTTCACGCGCCACAACGATCTGCCTGTCTCCGAACACACCATAAATATCATTCAGCACATCCATGATTCTAGCCGGAGACTCATAAAAAATTATGGTTTTTTCTTCACTCTTGATAGATTCCAAGAATTGGCGGCGCTTGTTTTCCCTGGGGGGCATAAATCCGCAAAACAAAAAATGGTCAGCGGGGAAACCACAGACAGACAAGGCCGCAATTACTGCGGAAGGCCCCGGAACGGGAATCACTTTGATTTTATTTTCCGCTGCAAAGTTGACCAGATGATAGCCGGGATCTGAAATACACGGCGTTCCGGCATCGGAGATATAAGCGACACTGATTCCGTCTTTGATTTTGGAAATAATCAGCGCGCTTCGTTCCTTCTCGTTGTGCTCATGCAGACTGATCAGAGGTGTCTTGATATCGTATGCGGAAAGCAGGATTCTGGAATGTCGCGTATCTTCCGCGGCAATCAGGTCAACTTCTTTTAATACGCGAAGCGCCCGGACGGTAATATCCTCCAGATTGCCGATCGGTGTGGCAACCATATAAAGAGTTCCTTGCTTTTTCTCCAGGCTTTTTTGCATACTGCCTTCATCAAACGCTTTTTGTTGTTGACATCTATGTCTTGTTTCGGCTTTAATAGCAAAGATAAAAATAAATTACTACTACGAATGACAATTGGATTTTAATAATGAAACGAATATTAATTACCGGCGGTGCGGGATTTTTAGGCTCCCATCTTTGTGAACGTCTTTTAAGGGAAGAAAACGATATTCTCTGTCTGGATAACTTCTTTACCGGCAATAAAAATAATATTGCTCATCTGCTGGGTCATCCACATTTTGAATTGATTCGTCATGACATCATTAATCCCATCTATCTGGAAGTTGACGAAATCTACAATCTGGCCTGCCCGGCTTCGCCAGTTCACTATCAGTTCAATCCCATCAAAACGATTAAGACCAATGTCATGGGCGCCATCAATGTTCTTGGCATGGCCAAAAGAACCAAAGCGAAAGTCCTTCAGGCATCCACATCGGAAGTGTACGGAGATCCGGACGTGCACCCGCAGAAAGAATCTTACTGGGGGCGCGTCAACCCCATCGGCATCCGCAGCTGTTATGATGAAGGCAAAAGGGCTGCCGAATGCCTGATGATGGATTATCGCCGGCAAAATGCCGTCAACACTAAAATCGTACGCATCTTCAATACCTACGGGCCACGCATGGCTGTAAACGACGGACGTGTCGTCAGTAATTTTATTATTCAGGCGCTGCAAGGCAAAAATATCACTGTTTACGGCGATGGCAATCATACCCGTTCATTTTGTTATTGCGATGATCTGATTGACGGGTTAATTAAAATGATGAACTCCCCTGATGATTTTTTCGGGCCGGTTAATATCGGCAATCCCGGTGAGTTCACCATTTTACAATTAGCACAGCTGGTCATTGATTTAACGGGCAGCAGTTCCAGAATTGATTTTCAACCGCTACCCTCGGATGATCCAACCCAGCGCAAGCCGGATATAACACTCGCGCAAAAGAAATTGATCTGGCAACCGAAGATCGCTCTTGAGCAGGGCTTAGTCACGACGATTCAATATTTTCGCAATACCTTAAAACGATCTTAAAAAGTGGAGGAACCTTCTGGAAAAATGAAATTCAAAAAGAAAATTCTTTGTATCGGAGCAGGTTACGTGGGCGCCCCTTCCATGGTCATGATTGCCTGCAAATGTCCGGATTACAAAGTCACTGTGGTCGATATCAACCCCCAGCGAATTGATGCCTGGAACTCTGATAACCTTCCTGTCTATGAACCGGGACTCGATAAAATCGTCAAAAAAACACGTGGTAGAAATTTGTTCTTTTCCACGGATGTCGATAACCAGATTAAAGAGAATGATATCATTTTTGTCTGTGTCAACACGCCGACAAAAACTTTCGGCGCCGGCGCCGGCATGGCCGCCGACCTCCAATACTGGGAGAAAACAGCAAGACAGATTCTGGAAAATTCTCAATCATCAAAAATTGTAATTGAAAAAAGCACGCTGCCCATCAAAACCGCACTGGCCATGGAAAGGATTCTGGCTTCCGGTAAGGGAGACATTACTTTTGACGTGCTTTCCAATCCGGAATTCATGGCGGAAGGAACCGCCATGGACGATCTGGAAAATCCTGACCGGGTATTAATCGGATCAAGAGAAACCCCGAGCGGAATGGCCGCCCGCGCCCAGTTGGTGAAAATATATTCGCGCTGGGTATCACCCGGAAGAATCATCACCTCCAACATATGGAGCGCCGAACTCTCCAAACTGGTGGCCAACGCTTTTCTGGCGCAAAGGGTATCTTCCATCAACTCCATATCGGCACTTTGTGAAAAGGCGGATGCTGATATATCCGAAGTAGCCAGGGCCGTGGGGATGGACAGCCGCATCGGCAGTAAATTCCTCAAAGCCGGCATCGGTTTTGGCGGTTCCTGTTTTAAAAAAGACATTCTAAATCTTGTTTATCTATGTCATTTTTACGGTTTGCCGGAAGTTGCTTCTTATTGGGAAAGTGTCATCAAAATCAATGAGTATCAGCAGGAGCGATTCATCGCCAACATTCTCAAATCAATGTTTAACACTCTTGCCGGGAAAAAAATCTGTGTTTTAGGTTTTGCATTCAAGGCAGATACGGGAGACACACGTGAAAGCCCGGCCATCAATATTACCCGCATGCTGGTTGCAGAACATGCCGAAGTGGTCATCTCCGATCCCAAAGCGCTGGGCAATGCCGCCATCGACCTGTCCAATGATGAGGGCAAAATCAGCTTCATCGAAGATCCCTATCAGGCAGCCACCCGTTGCCATGCCCTTGCCATTATGACGGACTGGGATTTATACCGGAAACTGGATTATCGCAAAATTTACAAATCGATGGTCAAGCCTGCTTTTATTTTTGACGGACGTAATATCATCGATCAGCAAAAATGCTTTGAAATCGGTTTTAATGTGTTTCCCATCGGGAAGCCAGCGTTAACCCGATTTTAATCCCGCTGCTAATAAGAGATAAAATCGAAAGCATTTCTGATCAGACGAATTTCATTACCGGTAGGCAACATCAGAATGGCGACAACATCAAAACGGGAGTTGACATCGTTTATTTTTTTCTCCCGAAGATACCACAGCGCCAGTTGTGACATTTTTTTCTGTTTTTTGACACCCACTGCCTGTTCGGGATAACCCAGCGCACTGGATTTTCTTGCTTTTACTTCCACAAACACCAGGTCTTTCTTGTCCCGGGCCACGATGTCGATTTCGCCGATTGGACAGCGATAATTAACTTCTGTGATTCGATAGCCATAATTTTTCAAAAAGTCGACGGCAATTTTTTCCCCTTCTTTCCCGGTGGCAATTTTACACGTGTTTTTGTTATCGATCATCAGGACCAATCCAAAGCAGTCTGGTGAACATCTTTGTTTTTTAAATGGAATGAGCGGCGATGGATTTTGCACATACCAATTTCCTGAAGGATTTTCCGATGCTCGGCGGTGCCGTATCCTTTGTTTTGCATGAAATTGTATTGTGGAAACTGGCGGTGATACATTTCCATGATCCTGTCCCGCGAGACCTTGGCAATGATCGAGGCGGCGGCGATGGACACACTGAGTGAATCCCCTTTCACCAATGCTTTCTGAGCCAGGTCAAAAGGGATGGTATGTAATCCGTCGATCAGGATAAAATCAGGAGCAACTGAAAGATCCAAAACCGCTTCACGCATCGCCTGAAGCGACGCCCTGAGAATGTTGATCCGGTCAATGACTGCGGCGTCAGCAACTCCCACACCAACAGCAATGGCATCTTCGGAAATAACTTTATAGAGCTTATCCCTTTTGCAGGATGTTAGTTTCTTGGAATCATTTATTTCAAAATTTTGATACGCGGGAGGGAAAATAACTGCGGCGGCGACAACAGGTCCGGCCAGCGGACCCCGTCCTGCTTCGTCAACACCCGCAATGCATTGGTAGCCTTCACAATAAGCAAGCTTTTCGAATGTATTCATCGCTAAATGATGAAAGAACCCTTCTGCCTGCCGGAGCCCGCTTTGACATCACCAGCAAAGCTCCATCCGTTCGATTGGCGAACAGACCGGCACAAATCAATATTTCAACCAATGTGTTCTCATGACAAACGGCATCCGTCTTCAGCAAATACAAAACGCTACTAGTTATTAGCTGCTTCTTTGATCCTTGCCTTTTTGCCTCTAAGGTTTCTTAAATAATAAAGACGCGATCGGCGTACCAGACCCCGGGTCACAACTTCAACACGGTCAATAACCGGAGAATGCATAGGAAACGTTCTTTCAACACCGATACCGTAAGAAACTTTTCTGACCGTGAAATTCGATCGGCTGTTACCGCGGCGCTTGCGGATTACAACCCCTTCAAAAGCCTGAATTCTTTGCTTCTGGCCTTCAATGATCCGCACATATACTTTAACGGTATCACCCGTTTTAAAGGCTGGGATATCTCCTCGCATTTGTTCTTTTTCAATCATTTCCAAAACGTTCATTTTTTATATTTCCTCCCGCAACACTCACAATATTATTTTATTATTTTTATTATATCTCGATAACCCTGTCTAAAATGACGGCAACGGCAGACCGCACCGACAAATGATTATAACCGTCCTTTCCTCTGATCGGTTCAAGATGATAGTCTGCCCGATCAACAACTTCTTTTGCAATGCCTGACCCTGTACCAAAAATTAAAAGATAAGGCAAATGATTACTTTTAAGGACCTTTCTCAGCTTACCGCATGTTAATAGATCGCCCTGAAAGTTAGCACTCGTGACAATAATTTGCGGTTTACAGTTTCTTACCGATTCAATATCCGCCATGACTTCATCCAGATCGGATTTTACTGCCACGGTTTCGAAAGCGTCCTTTCGGGACGGATTATAAGCCGCGCCATAACCTTCCCGCCAATGGCTGATAATCTGTCCTGCCAGTCTGCGTTGAGCCATTACTGGATTAATCACGTAAAACTTTTCCACCCCGAATGTTTTCGCTGTTCGGGCGATATCGTGAATGTCCATATTGGCAACAGCCGTGGCAACGACTTTGCCTTCTTTATTTATAACCGGATAATGTAAAAGAGCTATATAAAGCATACTCGTTTGGGGGGATTGATTTTTCATCAGAAAACATTTCACCCCGATTAAAAAAGTTGACCTAAATACCTCAAACACATCTGAAAATCAAGCCTTTATAACTGACCAAGCTTAATTTTTTTTAAATTGACTTGATCGTCTTCGGAGAGTTCTATTTTTTCAAGTAAATCCGGCCTTCTGAGCCATGTTCTTTTGAGCGCTTCGATCCTCTGCCAACGCTCTATTTGGGCATGATTGCCGGAAGCCAGCACATCCGGGACGCACCAGCCTTTATACTCGGCCGGTCTTGTATATTGCGGATATTCCAGAAGCCCCTTTGAAAAAGATTCTGTCGCGGTGGATGCATCGTTTCCCAATACACCGGGAATCAACCTGGATACAGCATCGATGACGACCAGGGCGGAAAATTCCCCTCCGGTTAAAACATAATCACCAATGGATATTTCCCGATCCGCCAGATGCTCCCTGATTCTTTCATCAACCCCTTCATACCGGCCACAAATCATAATGATATGTTTTTCTTCGGTAAGCCGGGCTGCAATTGTCTGATTAAAGGTCTCCCCCTGCGGCGTCATCAGGACCACCAGCGGTTGAACATCGCTGCGCTTGACCGCTGTCAATGCTCGTTCCACAGGCTCCACTTTCATGACCATCCCGCACCCTCCGCCATAAGGAGCATCATCGGTCATATGATGTTTATCGTGAGCAAAGTCGCGAATATCATGCAGACCGATTTCGATCAGGCCTTTTTCCTGAGCTTTTTTTAGAAGGCTGAAATTCAGAGGGGAATGGAACATTTCCGGGAAAATGGACAGGACATCAAATCGAATCACGTCTAAAGTCCTTCCAGCAACTTCACTGTTATTTTGCGCGAGGCCAGATCTATTCGCACAACAGCATCGGCAATTGCCGGAATAAGAAATTCTCCATTTTCTCCCCGGCAAACATAGACATCATTACTACCTGTAGGAAATATGGATTCTATCCGGCCAAGATGACGACCTTCCACTGTATAAACATCCAGTCCGATGATATCAGACCAGTAATACTCATCCTCCGGCAATTCTTCCAGTAAATCCTTTGGCAACAACAACTTGGAGCCCACAAACTTCTGAGCTTCATCCACATTGGATATGCCATTCAATTCAATAAAAATAAAACTGCCGGCAGCATTGATCTTTTTAATTTCATGGCGGCTTTTTTGGCCGGTCTTTGATTCCAGATATACAGAATCAAGCCCGTCCAGAATATCCTGCGATTCTAAAAAAGACAGAACTTTAAGACAGCCTCGAAGACCGCGCGTTTTGACGATCTCCCCGAAAACAAAAAGATCCATTTTTATTCTATTATTTCCAGAACTGCCCGTTTATGCACTTTCGCGGACGTTGCGCTCAAAATAGTGCGGATGGCCTTGGCTGTTCTTCCCTGCTTTCCAATCACTTTTCCTAAGTCTTCTTTCGCCACACGCAGTTCAATGACAGACGTTTGCTCCCCGATGACTTCCGTCACTTCCACTTTATCGGGATTATCAACCAAAGCTTGAGAAATATACTTAATCAATTCCTTCATCGTCAGCACCTCCACTGGTTTTGGTTAACGCATCTGGAAAATTCATTTCAATATTCGTACTGCTTGTTTATTAATATGATGTGAGGCGATAATCCTATCTCATGTCTTTACAAATAAAGCAACAGCATTGCTATTTAACACTTGCTTCAATGCCTTTTGTTTTCAGTAAATGAGAAACGGTCAGCGTTGGTTTTGCCCCTTTGGACAACCAGTCGCGAACGCGATCTTCTTTTAAAGTTATTTCTACGGGATTTTTTTTGGGATCATAATTCCCTAATATTTCAAGAAATCTTCCATCACGCGGATATTCTTTATCCGCAGCAACAATACGGTAAAAAGGTTTACCTTTAGCGCCCATACGAGTTAATCGAATTTTAACTGCCATTTAGTTTTACTTAAGACCTCCTTCGTTAAAAATAATAATTTTGTTTTTTCTATCATAGTTTATCAGGTTTTAAAAGGGGAAATTCCTCATGAACGACTTTACCCCGCCCTTTGACTTTATTTTTTTCATCATCTTGCGAATTTCCACGTAATTTTTCAAAAGCCGGTTGACATCCTGAACCGTTGTGCCACTGCCCAGAGCGATCCTTTTGCGCCTTCGACCATCGATAATCAGGTAGTTATAGCGTTCCTTTTTAGTCATGGAATCGATCATCGCCGTAATTTTTACCAATTCCTTTTCATCCGGTTCTCTATCTTTGAGCGCTTTGATCTTGCTCATGCCCGGAATCATGCCCATCATATCCTTCAGTGAACCCATTTTTTTGATTTGCCCGAGCTGATTGCGGAAATCTTCCAGCGAAAAATCACTTTTACGCAAGCTCTCTTCCATCTGCCGGGCGGTTTTTTCATCGATATTAGCCTGCGCCTTTTCCACCAGAGATAAGATGTCCCCCATCCCCAGAATCCGGGAAGCCATCCTTTCCGGATGAAATACCTCCAGAGCGTCAATTTTTTCTCCGACACCGACATATTTAAGGGGCTTGCCGACAACGGCTTTGAGCGAAAGAGCCGCCCCGCCGCGTGCGTCACCATCCATCTTCGTCATAATGACGCCGTCAATACCAATCAGTTCATTAAACTTGGTGCCGACATTGACGGCATCCTGACCGGTCATGGCGTCCGCCACATAAAGAATTTCCGCCGGGTTGACCTTTTCCTTGATTTTGCGAAGTTCTTCCATCAAAAGATCGTCAATATGCAATCTTCCGGCCGTATCGATGATAACGACCTCGTAACCTTCTTTTCTGGCTTCTTCAATAGCATCAACGCATATTGTTACGGGATCGCGCAGAGTGCCCGCGTCAAATACTCCCGCTTTTATCTGTTTGCCTAAAACAGCCAGCTGCTCCATTGCCGCCGGCCGGTAAACGTCTACCGAAACCAGGTAGACCCTTTTTTCTTTGGATAATATTCGTGCCAGTTTGGCGGCTGTTGTTGTTTTTCCACAACCCTGCAAACCAACGAGCATGATCGGAGCGGGAATCCGCGAGCCAAACTTTATATTGGCACTTGTACTTCCCATGAGTTCCACCAGACGGTCGTGGACAATTTTGACCACCTGTTGACCGGGCGTAATACTCTCGAGCACTTCTTTGCCAATGGCACGCAGCCGTACGTCTTCAATAAAATCCTTAACGACCTTGAAGTTCACGTCCGCTTCGAGGAGCGCCATCCGGATTTCCTTGAGTGCGGCATTTACACTTTCTTCATTAAGGACACCGCGGCCTTTTAGTTTCTTGAAAATACCTTCAAGTTTTTCCGCTAAATTTTCAAACATAATTTCAACCTTTATTTACTGATTCTTGCCCGCATCACCACCGGCGGGCCGGATGATACAATTGGTCTTGACCTTTTTGGAAATCTTGTCGGCGGCAACCTGCGCCTTTGCCTTGGTTTCAAAGCCCGTGGTCGTCACTCGATAAAAGACGCCTTTTCCCTGAATGTCAGCTTTCGAAACCTTCGATGGATACCCCATTGAGGCAACTGTTTTAGCAATCTGATTAGCCTTATCCCTGTCTTTCATAGATGCCACATGAATTAGAAATGAAGACTTGGTGGAAAGATCAGCATCGAGAATCTCTTTTATTTTCGATTTGGTTTCCACAGGCTCTTTTTTGCTGACCGCGATCTGCTTTTCTGCGACTTCTTTTTTGGGGGGAACAACTTCATCCTTCGGAGTTTCAATCGGCGACGGCTGCGGTTTGACATTTTGATCCGTCACCACTGCGCTATCCGATTTTTTCTCCACCACAGGCGGCTTTTGACTTGAAGTCTTCTTCTGATCGGTTAAGGTATTATGAAATGCCAGATCCATATTGCCTTTAACCGGCGCAGGTTCCTTACCCGCCGCGATTTTTTGTTGATCAGCAACTTTAGCCGGCCGCCAGAAAAACGCTAAAATCTGTTGAGGCGTGGAAGAAATCTTTTCAGGATAGGTATCCATATTCTTACCGACTTCAACGCCCAGGACGAAGGTAAGACACAACAGGACGGCCATCCCGAGGATAACAATAATGATCCCATTTCTCCCCAACTTCAATTCAAATTTTTTTATATTTCCGGAACCCATCTTCCACCCTTCACATTTTTTCCGGCGCATGGACACCCAGTATTTTCAGAGCATTGCCAAGAACAATGCGCACCGCATCAACCAATACAAGACGTGCAGCCGAAAGCTCCGCATCTTCCGTCACAACTTTATTTTTATTGTAGTAGCTGTGAAACACACCCGCCAGTTCGTTCAGATAGAAAGTGACACGGTGAACCTCCAGAGATTTTGCGGCGCCTTCCAGCATTTCCGGATAACGAGCCATCATTTTGATCAATGTTCTTTCTTCGGGCTCGACAAGGAGTGCAGGCTTCATATTTTCAAAAGACGGCAACGCCAGTCCTTTCTCCTGAGCCATCCGGATAATACTGCAGATTCGGGCATGCGCGTATTGAACATAGAAGACCGGATTCTCATTAGATTGCTTTTTTGCAACCTCCAGATCAAAATCCAGATGACTGTCCGACCGGCGCATAAGAAAATTATAGCGGGCTCCGTCTTTTCCCACTTCATCGAGCACTTCCCGCAGTGTTACAAATTCACCGGAACGTGTGGACATGGCCACCGGTTCACCTGCCCGCAGCAGGTTGACCAGTTGTACCAGAATGATCTTTAAATCGTCTTTCCGGTGCCCCAGAGCCTGGATCGCAGCCCAGAGCCTGGGCATATACCCGTGGTGATCCGCGCCCCAGATATCAACCAGAATATCAAAACCGCGGGCAAATTTATTTTTATGATAGGCGATATCGGCGGCAAAGTAAGTCGGTTCGCCATTTTTACGGATGACAACGCGATCTTTGTCATCACCGTAGGCTGTTGTTTTAAACCACAATGTTTCGCCGTCCGAATAAATAAAGCCCTGCTGTTGTAAGGAGGACAAAAGTTCGCTCACACCGTTTTCTTTGTATAACTCCTTCTCACTGAAATAGAAGTCGAAGATCACGCCGAAATCCTTCAAATCCTTTTTGATATCTTCGAGGATAACGCCGCCCGCAATGCCGTTGAAATAGGGAACTGTCTCCTCTTCATTTTGGGTCAGATAGCGATTGCCTTCCTTTTTGATGATATCCGAGGAAATGTCTTTGATGTAATCGCCACGATAGCAGTTTTCGGGAAACTCGATTTCTTCTCCCAGCAACTCCCGATAACGGTATAGTACCGATTTTCCCAGATTATTCATCTGATTACCAGCGTCATTGATATAATATTCTTTGGAAACGTCGTAACCGGTTGTTGATAACAGATTACTGAGGACATCACCCACGACTGCGCCGCGCGCATGGCCGATGTGCAGAGGCCCCGTGGGATTGGCGCTGACAAATTCTACCTGAACTTTCTTTCCTTGACCAATATTGATAGAACCATATTTTTCCTTCATCTGCAGGATATTTTGCAGAATCTGCCGCCATAAATCGTCCTTGATCATGAAATTCAAAAAACCGGGCCCGGCGATTTGCGTTTTTTCGAGAATACCTTCCGGATCGGTCAGATTGTCCTGGATAGCCTGGGCAATTTTCCGGGGATTTTGCTTGGCTTGAGAAGCCAGAATCATGGCCACATTGCAGGCGTAATCGCCATGATCGGGATTGGCCGGAACCTCTATTTCAATTTGCGGCAGTTGAACTTCCGGAAGCAGGCCTTTCTGTGTGCAGAGCGCAACAGAATTGGCGATGAGATCAGCTAGTTTATTCTTCATTTAACTCGTATAACCTTTCTGATAAAAAAATAACAAGCGGCTTTTATCACTTGCTGCTTGTCATATCAAGTTGAACTATCAGATTTTTTAACCCTGC
>CAYULE010000056.1:0-13912 GCA_964445385.1 uncultured Smithella sp. | reverse complement strand
TTTGTTTGAATCTGATACAGGTTGCGCGGCAATTGCCGGTAGGTTTTAATATCATTGCGCACGAGATCCGTAATCACTTCCTCGTGGGTGGGTCCCAGACAATAGTCGCGGTCATTGCGGTCTCGAAATCTTAAAAGTTCCTTGCCGTAATAATTCCAGCGCCCGGATTCCTGCCAAAGTTCCGCAGGCTGTACCATCGGGAGATGAACCTCCTGGGCACCCGCTTTATTCATTTCTTCGCGGATAATCTGTTCTACTTTTCGAATGACACGATAGCCCAACGGCAGGTAGGAATAAATACCGCTGGTTAGTTTCCTGATCATTCCCGCCCGAATCATGAGCTGATTACTGACAACCTCTGCGTCGGAAGGGATTTCCCTTCCCGTGGGCAGGTGCATCTCCGAGTATCGCATTCACCCTCCTTATTTTTCATTGTCCAGCGATTTTATTTCTTCGAGTAAAACCGGAACAAAATCTTTTTCTTCAACTTTTTTATAAGCCACGCCTTTTTTAAACATCATACCGAACCCGTGTCCGCCTGCAATACCGATATCCGCTTCCGCCGCTTCACCGGGTCCGTTAACAACACAACCCATCAAAGCCACTTTGATATAATCTTTTCTACCGGCCAGCGCTTTTTCTACTTTCTCCGTTAATCCCAGAAGATCGATCTGACATCGCCCACAGGTGGGACAGGCAATGATCTCCGGCCCGACTTTGCGGATTTTCAAAGCCCGCAGAATCCCGTAGGCTACCGGTATTTCCAACACCGGATTGCCGGTAACCGAAACGCGGATCGTATCGCCAATGCCGTCATAAAGAAGCGGGCCGATGCCCAGAGCTGATTTAATGGCCGCGTCCACCAGCGTTCCCGCTTCGGTGACGCCCAGGTGCAGTGGATAATCCGTTTTGGCGGCGATCATTCGATAGGCTTCAATCATCATGGGGACATCGGATGATTTCAGCGAAAGTTTGATCAAATTAAACCCCAGGTCCTCAAACATTTCAATATTCCGCAAAGCACTGACACAAAGGGCTTCCGCGTTCACACCCCCATAATCCAGGACCAGATCTTTCTGCAACGATCCGGCATTGACACCGATACGGATAACGGTTTGATGTGCCTTGGCCACTTTGACAATCTCAGCAATTTTGTCTTTGACGATATTACCGGGATTGATCCTGATGCCGTCCGCGCCATTTTTTATGGCGTCAATAGCCAACTGATAGTGAAAGTGAATATCGGCAATCAGTGGTATTTTAATACTTTTTTTAATCGCCGTTATCGCCTGGGCGGCTTCCTCATCAGGAACAGCCACCCGGACAATTTCACACCCGGCTTCATGCAAGGCATTGATCTGATTGACTGTTGCTTCAATATTACGGGTATCCGTGTTGGTCATGGATTGGACAACAATGGGCGCGTCCCCACCTATTGTGACGGATCCAACATTGATTACTCTTGCTTTTCTTCTTGTCTTGGTGAAGACATTCATCGTTTATACCTTCTTTAGTTATCTGTTGTGAATTTATAACATGTGTATACATCCTGGGCAATGGCTAATTTGTGGAAATATACTTCTTGTTCTACAATGAAACAAAAAAATGGCAGTTGCGGTTGACTCTTGATAAACGTCACCGCCAACTGCCACCTTATGTGCTTGTACTAACAGATTTACGATTTATTTTCCCAGCCAGCAATGCAGACAAAGCTGATCCGCGGGTAGACCGATCGCCGCAATCATGTCTTCTATCGTCATATATTTCAGAGAGGTTACATTTATGTCACGCCGGATCCAATCAATCATTTTTGCATGCTTTGACGATGCTGTATCAAGATAATCTGACGGATCATCAATGCTTTTCCCTTCCAGTGCGCGCATCGCTTTGTGACAGGCCAGTTCAGCTGTTGTTCTGGTTGAAGATGCATAAATGCAGGGGAACATCAACGGTGGACAGGCGGGGCGAATATGAATTTCCTTCGCGCCATTGTCCCAAAGTTTTTTTACCGTTAAATTTTTTAATTGCGTGCCACGGACAATCGAGTCATCGCAAATAATCATCCGGTTGCCGTTAATAACATCCCTTACGGCAACAAGCTTCATGGTTGCGACCAGATCACGAATTTCCTGAGTGGGCGGTGTGTAACTGCGCCCGTAACCGGGTGTGTACTTCACCAGGGGCCTCCGGTAAGGTATGCCGGATTCCATCGCGTAGCCGATGGCATGACCGACCCCTGAATCCGGGACACCGGCTACAAAATCCGCCTCAACGTTATCCCGCCTGGCTAAATAACTGCCGCAGCGTTCCCGGGTTCGCTCCACGCTGATCCCGTCGTATATCGATGAAGGAGAACCCGTATAGATCCACAAAAAAGAACAGATTTTTTTCTGGCTTCCTTCCGGTTTGAGTTGTTTGATTCCGTCGGAAGACAGCAACACAATTTCCCCCGGTCCGACAAACCGGTGCAATTCATAACCAAGATTCTCAAAAGAACTTGCTTCGGTAGCAACGACATATGATTTTCTGCTTTTGTCTTTGCTTTGCCCCAGCGCCAGGGGAAAACGTCCAACCTTGTCCCGTGCAGCATAAATACCTTCCGGCGTAAGTACGAGAACACAAATAGACCCCTCAATAATGCCGCGCATGGACGCAATACCTTCGATAATATTATCTCCGCGGTTAATAAGTGACGCGACAATTTCCGCGTTATTCACTCCTCCTCCGGCCATCTCCGTAAAAGAGGCTCCTTCATTGAGAAGTTCACCGACCAGTTCATTTTTATTGGAGATTAACCCTGCAGCCACAACCGCATAAATACCAAACTTGGAGCGGAAAATCAGCGGTTGCGGAGATTCATCATCTATGGCGCCTATTCCTGCGTACCCCTCCATTTTTTTATAATCATCGACAAATCGTGATTTAAATTGCGCTTGAGATATGCCATGAATCGTATTGTAAAACCCTTTAGCACCGAATACGGCCATACCGCCGTGTTCGGTGCCCAGATGAGAATGATAATCCGTTCCGTAAAAGAGTGTCTGGACACAACTATCTTGTGTGACTACTCCAAAAAGACCCCCCATTTTTCCCTTCCTTCCACAGCTATCTCTTGTTATTATTAGTATTAAATTTTTCCATAAGCTTTTGATGAACGTTTTCCGGAACAAGACCTCTCACGGTTCCTCCCAAACTGGCGACTTCCTTGATGAGTTTGGAGCTTGTATAAAACCATCGGAAACCACTCATGAGAAAGACCGTCTCGATGTTTTTTGTCTGGCGACGGTTGATCAGCGCCATCTGAAATTCATATTCAAAATCGGAAAGAGCTCGCATACCCCGCAATATCGTGCTGGCGCCGGAACTTTTGAGATAATCAATCAGTAAACCGGAATGGCTATCCACCTTTATTCCCTCCACACCATCAAATATTTCCCGGATGAACTGGCATCGTTCCTCAACAGTGAACAAAGATGATTTGTTAGGATTATATGCGACAAGAACAATGATTTTATCAAATATTCTGCTGCCTCTTTTAATAATATCCACATGACCGTTGGTAATCGGATCAAACGATCCCGGGTAAATTGCAATCTTGTTGTCAAATTTCTCTTGCGTCATGCATTATCCATCCTTATAAAAGTTAATAAATTGTCTCCATACTTTCTCTGGTCTGCCACAAACCATCCATCCGTTAAAGGTGTTAACAGTTCTCTGGTGGAATGTTGCAGCACGAGGATACCACCTTCCTGCAATACGGGATATTCTTTCAAAACCTTAAGTGTTTCGCTGATGAATCCCTGGTTGTAGGGAGGATCGGCAAATATCACATTAAACCTGCATTCTTTTCTATAAAGATCGCGCAACGCCGATTTAATATCGGCATGGATAATCCGGCACTTCTCCGAACAAACACATAATGAAGCATTTTCGTGGATAACTCCGATAAGAACTTTGCTTTTTTCAACAAAAGTAACCGCTTTCGCCTTACGGCTCAAGGCCTCTAATCCCACTGATCCGGATCCGGCAAATAAATCCAGAAAGCATTGATCCTCCGGTGATCCTAATAAATTAAAAAGAGCTTCCCGTAAAAAATCAGTGGTTGGTCTTTGAGTTGATCGGGAAGGAAAATTGAGCGTCCTCCCTTTTGCTTCACCTCCGCAAATTCTCATATTTTCACTTTGGAATTAAAATATCACTCTTGCTGTGATTCCTTTTCAGGAAGATTATCCGTCTTCGAATCTTTATGACGCAGTCTTAGAATCAATTTAAAGACCCACCATAGAGGGCCGGAAATGGCATAAGTTACCATGATAACAAAGATCGTCACCTCCGGTTTATAGATGATAATCAACAATATACCCACTACAATCAAAAAAGTCATAAACGGCATACGCGCAAAAAGCTTCATGTCCTTGCCGCTATAGTATTTAACATTACTGACCATCAAGAAAGCGAGGGCAACGACAAAGATCATCATATATGGATTATGAAATGTGCCTTCAACTCCCAGCCAATTGAAAAATATTACGGTTGTGGCAACGACGGCTGCGGCTCCCGGAATAGGCAGGCCGTTAAAGAATTTGCTGTCGATCAAACCGATCTGAATATTAAATCTTGCTAAACGTAAAGCACCACAGGCTACAAACGTAAAACTGGCCATCCAACCCAGTTTCCCGTAAAAAGACATCGCCCAAACATAAGCCAGCAGAGCTGGCGCAACGCCGAACGCGATTAAATCGGCCAACGAATCATATTCTGCGCCGAACTTACTTGTGGTATTCGTTATCCTCGCTATTCTGCCGTCGAGACCGTCAAAAACAAGCGACACCAAAATGGCAATGGCGGCCAGGAAAAAATTTTCCTGAATTGACGCGATAATCGAATAAAACCCCATAAATAAACTGGCGGTCGTAAAAAGGTTCGGCAGAACATAAATGCCTTTTTTAATGCGCATATTTCTAATGCGCCGTTCTTTCATCATGACAGGTATCCTAGGGGGGTTTGTCCTGCACGGACTTTGTCGTCCAGATTGACAATAATTCTGGAATCAGCAGGTAAGAAAACTTCAACACGAGAGCCGAATCGGATCAAACCAAATCTCTCGCCTTTTTTCAGGTTCACGCCTTCATGCGTCCAGCATACAATTCGTCTGGCGATCAGTCCGGCAATTTGTACCACCCAAATCATACGGCCATCCCGGGTGCGAATCATGATTTCATTTCTTTCATTTTCCGCCGATGCCTTATCCAGATTAGCCGATAAAAATTTGCCTTTGTGGTAATGAATCTTTTCGATCGTTCCGTCAAACGGGACACGATTTACGTGGACATTAAAAACATTCATAAAAATACTTATTTTCTTAAACCGGCCGGTGATGGTGCCCTGGATATCAACCTCTTCAATTCGAATAACTTTGCCATCGGCAGGGCATATGACCAGGTTTTTCTTATCCTGGAAATATCTTTCCGGATTCCGGAAAAAGCATACGATAAAGACCGTAATTGCAGTTAAAATAACCGTGAGCCAGATGATACCGAAAAAAGCTGCAAGGACAGTGAGAAGCAGGGAAAGGATGATAAAGGGAAAACCTTCGTAAGCAATAATACTATTATGTTTCATAAAGTATTTTTTCTTTCCTCGAATGAGGTTTTGTTGATATATGAATTGAGTGCTCTTGTCAATAAATCTTTGCCTGATGGATTCATGACTATCGACTTGACATAATGACCGAATAGCATATATAAATCAAAAAAATACAGGAGGGCTGAAGATGTCGACAAAAGTAAGAATATATACCCTGAGCACATGCAGTCATTGTAAAGCAGCGAAAAAATTTTTGAATGAAAATGACATCACTTTTGACGCGACCGACGTTGATTTACTGCAAGGCGCAGACAGAGAAGCCGTGCTAAATGAAGTCGTTCAATACAATCCGCAGCGCTCTTTCCCGACCATCATCATCGGTGATAAAATCATTATCGGGTTTAAAGAAAGCGACATCCGGGAGGCACTGGGACTTTAATGACGCCTTCCGAACTCTATGATCTGTTAAAAAAAGCCCAGGAACCCAAGGGTTATTTTTTCAACAAGGATAAGGACTGGGTGCTTTCCATTCTCCGGGATCTTCTGGTCAACAAGGAGCGTTACGGCTACACATCCTGCCCCTGTCGCCTGGCATCAGGGGACCGTGAAAAAGACCGTGATATCATGTGCCCCTGTGTTTACCGAACGGAAGATGTGAAAGAATACGGAAGCTGCTACTGTAATTTATATGTTACCCAGGACTGGAATAACGATAAGATTCCCCATCGGTATGTCCCGGAAAGAAGACTACCGGATAAAATATTTCTATAATTTTCTTTTTTGCATTCCAAATCATTTAACATGAAACCGTTTTCTACGGCGACATCGTATTTGACGGAAAATATTTTTATCATAAATATTGACAAACGACTCAAGTAACAATAAGTTACACCCGATTTAATTAATGCGAAGGGATCATTTAATGATTAACACATACATTTGTAAGAAAAAAAGTATTTTAATAGCGGAAATCTGTACGGACACCACCTGTGAGTGGCGCCTTAAAAATGAAGCTTTCTTAAACTGCACTTGGGTTGCCTGTAATTACGGACCTTTCACACTGGAAGAAGTCGGCGATATGATGGGAGTGACCCGTGAACGAATTCGTCAGATTGAAGCCAAGGCATTGAAGAAGCTTCAGCACAAAAAAAGAAGAGATCAACTCAAGGATTTCGCAGCCCCAGGGAACGACTGGGATAATCTGTAGGCAGGATTATTTTTGTTTTTTCTTGCGCAACTTTTCCAGGAACAGCACTTCATTCATATGGATTTTGCGTTCATCACGCGCGAACAACATACCACCGATGGACAGCTCCATGTCCAGAGCGGCAATTTTGTCCATCCTCGGCACAACAGAACAAATATTCTTCAGTTCTTCAATAGCCTTGACGGATCTTGTAGATAATGTCTGGGCTATTTTTTCAGCTTCCTGCATAAACTTTTCAGGAGGTGCCACCTTGTTCACCAGACCAATCCGTTCCGCTTCATTGGCCCCGATGGGTTCTCCCAGCATCACGATTTCTTTTGCTTTAGTCACGCCAACAATCTGGCTTAACGGATAAAAAAGCGGACTTAATCCGAATTTCAGTTCAGGGTGGCAGAAAATAGCGCTCTCCGAAGCTACAATAAGATCGCAGACCGTTACAATATTGAAGCCGCCGCCAAGGGCAATCCCACCAACAGCGGCAATAACCGGTTTCGAAAATGAATAAATTTTTTTCAGATATCTTTTCATCGATTCGAAATAATCATCGATTTCCACGTTAGACAGAGAAGACATTTCCTTGATGTCCATACCTGCCGAAAAAACATATTCTCCGCCGGTAATCACCAAAGCCTTCATTTCCTGATCCATCTCAACATCACGAAGCGCGTCGTTAAATTCCAGCCTCATTTCCTTGGACAGGGCATTCATTTCATGAGCACGATTAAATTTTATAATCGCGTATGCTTCTTTCTTTTCAACGAGAATGTTTTTATAAATCATTTTTGTTATCTACCTTTAACCGGAGATCTTTACCCGTTTTAAAAAAAGGAACTCTTCTGTCCCCGAGAGAAACTTCGCCCCCGGACTTCGGATTGCGGGCGACTCTTGGCTTCCTTTCACGTACCGTGAATGAGCCGAACCCTCTTATCTCGATTCGCTCATTTTTTTTCAGCGCGCCAACCATTGAATTCAAGATGATCTGTACCGCAAAAGCGATATCTTTTTGTGAATAGATTTTTAGTTTTGCCTGAACTTTTTTAATTAATTCGTTTTTAGTCATACAGGCGTTGCCTACCGGAGGTTATGGATGATACAAGTAACCGACTCCTCCCCATTTTTGAGCGTTTTCTTTCACGGACCGGCTGAGCTGATTTGCCGCGCTTTCAAACATAAAATCAAAAACAGAGGGATGCTTTTTCTTCGGATAAACCAAATCGTATTTTCCATCTTTACCGGCCAGCTTACTAGCCAACTTTGCCGCGGAAGCCATATCGCCTAACTGATCAACTAATCCTAACTCTTTAGCTTTTCGTCCTGTAAAGACACGTCCATCCGCAATCGCAACAACCTGCGCACGGGTCATTTTTCGATCCCGGACAATCACATCAACAAACTGGTTATAAATATCGTCAATCAGTTCCTGAATGATGACACGTTCTTCAGGTGTCATTTCTCTCATGGGTGACCCGATATCCTTATACTGACCACTTTTGACAACGGATGATTTCACGCCAACTTTTTTTAAAAGTTCTTCCACATTGGCAAATTGCATAATCGCCGAAATGCTGCCGGTAATCGTTCCCGGATTGGCCACGATTTTTTCACCTGCGCACGCAATGAGAAGACCTCCTGATGCGGCAACTGATCCCATTGACACAACCACTTTTTTCTTTTTTTTGAGCGCAACGATTGCGTCATAAACTTCCTGTGATGCTGCAACGCCACCACCGGGTGAATCAATACGCACGACAACGGCAATAATGGAGTTATCTTTACCGAATTCATCTATATTATCAATAATATCACGTGTATCACCGATCATACCTTCAACAGGAACCACACCAATCTTGTTATTAAAGGAAAATCCTTGTGTGCCGGTGCTACCGGACTGGGCACCTGCTCTATAAAAGAAAAAATATAAAACAGTGCCCAACGCGATCAGTAAAATCAATCCAAATATTACCGGATGTTTTCTCATTACTTTTTTATTCCTTTGACTGACCGCCAATTTTCACATCCGCCAGCGCCTGCGCCAGATTTGAACCAATATTTTCACGATTATTGATGTACTGGCTTGATGAGGACGGCGCCTGAGTCGTTGGTGTCGGCGCTTCCATTTCCTTAATACTCAAACGGATTTTCTTGGTTTTCACATCAATGCTTTTAACCACGGCAGACACAGTATCACCAACACTATAGAGTTCGGCCGATGACTTTACCCGTTTCTGACTGATCTCTGAGATATGAACCAGGCCTTCAATACCATCTTCAATTTCCACGAAAATCCCGAAGTCCGTAAAGTTTGTTATCTTACCGGTTACCACGCTGCCGGGTGCATATTTCTGCGGCAATTCTTCCCATGGGTTCTTTTCAATTTGTTTGATTCCCAAAGAGAATTTCTCGTTGTCGACATCAATATTTAAAACGACTGCTTCGACTTCCTGTCCTTTTTTGAAATATTCGGAAGGATGGGTAACCCGATGCTTCCAGGAAATATCCGATACATGAACCAGTCCGTCGATGCCGTCTTCAATTCCAATAAAAACACCAAAGTTTGTGATATTACGCACAAGACCTTTCACAACCGTGCCAACCGGATACTTTTCCTTGAGTTTTTCCCATGGATTAGCTGTTGTCTGTTTCAGACTGAGCGACACTCTTTTGGCCTCTGGATTGACTTCCAGCACCACTACGTTCACTGTATCTCCGACATTGAGTACTTTGGAGGGATGTTTAATTTCTCGCGTCCAGTACATTTCCGAGATATGAACCAGACCTTCCACGCCCGGTTCTAATTCGATAAACACGCCGTAATCCGTCAGGTTGACAACTTTACCCTGAACCAGGGCGCCGACCGGATATTTTTCCGAGATATGCTCCCAGGGATTTTCATGAAGCTGCTTTAAACCCAAGGATACTCTTTCTTTTTCACGATCAAATGAAAGAATCTTAACAGTTATTTTTTCTCCCTTATGGAATATTTCCGCGGGCTTTGCTATTCTGCCCCACGATATATCCGTTACGTGGAGCAAGCCGTCGATCCCGCCCATATCAATAAAGATTCCATAATCGGTAATATTCTTAATAATGCCCTCAACGATACTGCCTTCTGCTATATTGTTCAGCGTATCTTTCTTTTCGCTTTCTCTTTCAGAAGCCACAATAGATCTTCTCGATAAGACCACGTTATTGCGCTTACGGTCATATTTTAAGATATGAAAATCCAACACCTGACCGATAAACTGGTCCAGATCCTTAATCGGCCGGACATCAATTTGTGATCCGGGCAGGAAAGCGATAATCCCGATATCAACGGAGAGGCCTCCCTTGACCTTCTCGACAACCGTTCCTTTGATGGTGAGATTATTGTCACTGACATTCTTGATTTCATCCCAGACTTTAAGTTTTGCCGCTTTTTCCCGAGACAAAACCAGGTTTCCTTCTGAATCCCGCTTGTCAATAAAAACTTCTATATTATCACCAACGGAAATATTCACATTCCCCTGGGCGTCTTTAAGTTCTCTGATCGGAATAAAACCTTCCGTTTTCCATCCCACATCCACCATGACAATATCGGCTGTTATTTGGACAACCTTGCCACGGGCGATATCGCCGTATTGCAATTGATTAAGACTCTGCTCGTAGAGTTCTTTAAAGCCCATATCTTCTTCCATGGACGGACTTGACGAATTTAATGCGCTGGAAACTGAAGAGTCGGTTTTAACCTCCTTTTCATTTGTTGAGTTTGTGTTGTTATTGTTAACCATTAACCTGATACCCCCTAATTTTAATAAGACATTTTTTAATCTTGACTGCCTAACATACTGAAAATCAAATAGCAAGACAATTCAAGCGCCCATTGCGTTACATTCATCTTGCCCTCAATGATGGCTGTCTGAAATATGCTCAAGAATCATTTCGACGACTTGTGAGATATTCAAAGACGTCGAGTCAATCATGATGGCATCCGGTGCTGCGGTTAAAGGTGCAATTTTCCTCTGTGAATCCTGATGGTCCCTGGCCTGCATATCTCTGGATATGGCATCAAGCCCGGCATGTCCGTTCTTTTCTACGAGTTCTGTATGCCGTCTTCTGATTCTTTCCTCAAGATTCGCATCAAGAAAGAACTTAAAATCGGCATTCGGAAAAACGACCGATCCCATATCTCTTCCTTCCGCCACAATTCCGCCGTGGGCGCCTGCTTCTCTTTGCAAGGAAAGCAATTTCTCTCGAACAACAGAAAAAGCGGAGATGGCGGAAGCGGCTAATCCAACCTCTTCCGTACGGATTTTGCCATCGACATTCTCCCCATCTACATAAACGATCATTCTACCGTCATTATTCTTCAAAGTAACATCCGTTGTTGAACACAACTTTGCCAGTTCGTCCGTGTCATTCACGTTAATATTATTCTTCAGTAATTTATAGGCCAATGCGCGATAAAGCGCTCCTGTATCCAGATAAAGATATTGGAGCCGTGCGGCCACTGCTTTACTCACTGTGCTCTTTCCAGCGCCTGCCGGTCCGTCAATGGTGATCACTTTTTCCATAATATTGGCATCTCCCTTTTCTTGCCTTTCATTAAATCCAGGCAAGGATAACTTGCCTAATCGGCCTAAAGCAGGTATATGAACCATCATAATAAAATAGGTTATATTATCAACTATGTGTAAAATTATTCAAAAGCAATATTTTTCTTTCGCCTTGATTATATTCCTGATCCTTTTCGGAGCACAAAACGCCGGGGCTGCGTTTACGATTGAAGACGAAAACAAAGTGGGCAAAGAAATATACGATAAACTCTTAATAAATAACTTTTTACTGCATGATAAACAGCTCAACGCTTACATCAACAAAATCGGCAATCGGCTTTTAGCGCAAAGCAACAAAGCGCCTTTCGACTTCACGTTCTCCATTGTCAATCATTCAGGCATTAATGCTTTTGCTACACCCGGCGGCTATATTTATGTCAATAAAGGGCTAATGATGGCCGTTGAAAATGAAGCTCAACTGGCCGGCGTGATAGCACACGAAATCGCCCATGCCAACGCCCGGCATGTGGCCAGCATTATTGAAAAGTCACAAAAGATCAATATCGCCATGTTGGCCGCTATTATCGCGGCAGCATTCATTGGCGGCGGTGGAGAAGGTACTGCAGCTATTGCCGCTTTTTCCATTGCCGGAGCCACCTCGATCACACTTAAATATCAACGGGAACATGAGGAAGAAGCAGACCGTCTGGGAATAACCTATCTGGTGGATTCCGGTTATTATCCGGCCGCCATGGTTGAATTTCTTAAAATCATCAAACAGTATGAATTTTTATCCAAAACAATACCTTCCTACCTTCGAACACATCCGGGGACTGACGACCGAATTTTTTATCTGGACAGTCTGCTTCAGACACAATATCGCCGTCACGGCGGCTCTGGAAATATTATCGGAAATTTTGCACGCATGCAGACTTTAATTGTTCTGGATCCGGATAACCTTAATAAGCGCCGCAAACAGATTTTGGAATCTCTTAAAAACAAACCTGACAATGTTGATCTGCTTTACGCCCTGGCCCTGACGGAAGATCAACTCGGCAATACAAAGACCGCGCTGGAAAATCTGAACAAAGCCCGGCAACTTGCGCCACAGGATAAAGATATCCTGAAAAGTATCGGTTTTATCTATATCAAAATGGGTAATGCAGACCTTGCCCGTCTTTATCTGTTGCAGGCTGCAAAGATCGATCCGGAAAACGAACAACTTACGCTTGCTCTGGGCAAAGCGCATTTTGCCACAGGCGACTTTCAAAGCGCCCTGAATTGCTTTTTGAAGTTACAAGACAAGACATTTGAGGATATCGATATTAACTACCACATTGCCATGTCTTACGGCAGACTGAATCAACAGGGCGAATCACATTATTATTTTGCTTTATATTTTAAAAAAGAGAAAAAGAAGGAAAGCGCCCTGTTTCATTTTCGCAAAGCGCTTGATTATTATCCCGAAGGAACAACCAGAGCCGCCGTTATTCACGATGCCATCAAAGAATTGACCACCGACAAGTTGAAAAAAGCCGGACAAAAAACATGATAATCAAGAAAAGGCACCTAAAAATTCCCTTTAAAAACGAATTATTAATAGAATACCGGCGGTCAATCTTTCTCATTGCGAAAAAATAGACAATACATTATAAGGCACTTACTTTAATATTTTTCATGAAAGGAGTTTGAAAAAGTGAACATTTTAATATTTGGCCCCAACGGCAGCGGTAAAGGCACGCAAGGCGCAATCGTGCAGAAGAAATATGGAGTACCCCACATTGAAACCGGTGTTATTTTCCGTCAGAATATTTCGAAGAAAACCCCGCTTGGCGAAAAAGCAAAAGCATTTATTGATCGTGGCGAACTTGTCCCGGATGACATTACCATTCCCATGATTCTCAATCGCCTCAAAGAAGACGATTGCAAAAACGGCTGGCTCCTCGACGGCTTTCCCCGCAATCTGGTTCAGGCAGAAGCTCTCTGGGCGGCTTTACAAAAAGAAAACATTAAACTCGATTTTGTGATTGAAATCGATCTGGATCGTGAAACGGCTAAAAATCGCATCATGGGACGAAGATTGTGCAAAATGGACAACAACCATCCCAACAACATTTACATCGACGCCATCAAACCCCATGATCATGACGGCAAAACCATCTGTCGCGTGTGCGGTTGCGAAGAATTAACCGCCCGTGCTGACGATCAGGATACCTCGGCCATCGATAAACGTCATGGTATTTACTATGACACGAAAACTGGCACACTGGCCGGCGTCAATTATTTCAGGGAAAGAACTAAAGTCATCATTGTCGACGGCAGCGCCGGCGTTAAAGAAGTCTCTGAAGATCTCATGAAGAAATTGATTTAAGAAAACAGGAAAGATTTATAATTAAAGCCCGCCGAATCATTGGAGGGCTTTTTTTAACACGCTTATGGAAAATATTAGAAACTTCAGTATCATCGCCCATATCGATCATGGAAAATCCACGCTGGCTGACCGGCTGATCCAATTTACCGGCGTCTGCAATGAAAGAAATTTTCAGGACCAGATGATGGACACGATGGACATCGAGCGGGAACGCGG
>CAYULE010000055.1:13060-14279 GCA_964445385.1 uncultured Smithella sp. | reverse complement strand
ACCGGTCATTAAATTGAATCAGGACATCACCGCCATCGGCAAGAAAAAAGACATCAGCATTGTTTTTTCTGACGCGGCAAGCGGTTTGTCCCGTCTGCAGATGGAAATTATTCAGGATAATAAACCGCATATTTTAATTCAGGAGAGTTTCGCTTCCAGAGGGAATAAACAGAAAACTGTGCAGGTGACCATTGATACAGAAAAACTTAAACTGAAAAACGGTCCGGCCATTATTAATATCACCGCTGCCGATTGTTCTCTTTTCAAGAATGAAACAATACTGGCTACGCAAGTCAAGGTTGATACCGTTCCGCCGCAAATATCCGTGCTCAATCCTGTCAATTACATTAACCAGGGCGGCACCGGATTCACCGCTTACAGGATATCCAAACCAACCGTATCCACCGGCGTTTATGTTGACGAGCGTTTTTCCGCGGGGCACACCATTTTGATCAATGGCCGACCAACCTCGGTAACATATTTTGCTCTGCCAATGGATGCGTCCAATGCAAAAACAAAAATTCTGATCTTTGCCCGCGATGATGCCGGGAATGAAACAAAAGTCTCTCTGCCCTTCAATATCAAACCAAAAAAATTCCGCGCCGACAAAGTGAATTTAGGCAATACCTTTTTGCAGCAGAAAATGCCTGAATTTCAAGCCATGGTCCCGCAACTGCAGGGCAAGACCCCTCTTGAGATATTTAGTTATGTCAACACTTTAATGCGTGAAGATAACGCCAAAACCATTCAAAACGCCTGTAGTAAATCCATCAATAAAAAACTATGGGACGGCACATTCCTCAGAATGCGTAATGGCAAACCCATGGCGCTGTTTGGAGATCAGCGGACCTATATGATTGACGGTAAATCATTTGGCAATTCCATTCACCTTGGCGTTGATCTGGCCTCAACAGCTCACGCTCCCGTTGAAGCAGCCAACAACGGTATTGTTGTCTTCGCCGGACCTCTGGGCATTTACGGCAACGCTGTTATTATTGATCACGGTTTGGGATTGTTCAGTTTATACGGACATTTCTCTTCGATTGAAACGACCGTCGGTAAGACGGTTAAAAAAGAGGAAAAACTCGGTCTTTCCGGTTTAACCGGCCTTGCCGGCGGTGATCATTTGCATTTCAGCATCCTGATCAACGGACAGTTTGTTAATCCCCAGGAATGGTGGGATCCGCACTGGATTGAAGACAACGTGATGAAAAAGATG
>CAYULE010000055.1:0-12960 GCA_964445385.1 uncultured Smithella sp. | reverse complement strand
ACAATATATTTCTTCGCCTGAAAAAGCAAACTGAACTGATTGGCCATGACGACAGAACGATGCTTGCCGCCGGTGCAGCCAAAGGCAATATTGAGGCGGGCCTTTCCTTCCTTCTCATAAAGAGGAACGACGAAATTGAGCATATCGACTGCTTTACTCATAAATTCTTTACATTCAAAATTATCCATAACATAGTTTTCGATCTCCCGATGATGACCGTCAAACTTTTTTAATTCATCCACATAATAGGGATTGGGTAAAAATCTCACATCGATCACCATATCCGCGTCAGCCGGCAGACCATACCGATAACCAAAAGACATTACGCTAATAATCATTTTATTTTTTTTGGATGACGGCATAAAGTGTCTTTGAATAAGGTCTTTGAGTTGATGGACATTCGTCGTAGTCGTATCGATAATGATATCAGCCATGTGCCTGAGTGTTGAAAGTTTATCTATTTCCATCTGGATTCCATCCATAATGGAACCCTTTTCGGATAGCGGATGGTTGCGTCTGGTTTCACTGAAGCGGCGCAGCAGCGAATCTTCATTGGCTTCCAGAAACAGAATTTCAATTTTGTATCCCTTTTCCTTCAGATTTTGAAAGATACGTTTATACTTATCAAGAAAACTCCGCTCCCTTAAATCCATCACCATTGCAACCCGCTTAATTTCCGGTGTGTTATCGGTCGTAATGGAAAGGAATTTCGGCAACAAAACGACGGGGAGATTATCCACGCAAAAGAAACCGATATCTTCGAGCGCACGAAGAGCGGTGCTCTTACCGGAACCGGACAATCCCGTAATGATGACCACTTGAATATTTTTCAATTATCTGACCTCTTGTAATGGTTGCGTAATTGTTTAGCCGCTTTTATTAGCAGACTTTTATTGAAATATCCAGTCCTGGAAATGCTCATTTTTATAAGCGGGAGCCTGGTCCCCATCATCTTTGTTTCGTTGAACGGAGACGCATGATCTTCCGTGTCTGTCCGGATCACTGCTATTACGGCAGCCAGTTCCGCCTTATTTTTAATTTGTGACACGTTCAACATCTGGTCAACCGCCATGATCCCTGTTTCACTGGTGTGAAAATATTTTTTAATTTTTCTGTGGCCGGAAATATAAAGTTTGCCGCTCTTATTTTTTCTAATCACAACCCGGTCATCGGCTATCCAGAAACAACCGTCCTGCACAGCTTTTAGAGCCGCCGTTGTCTTGCCGATCCCGCTCGGCCCGGTGATCAATATGCCCTGCCCGTGAATTTCCAGAGCGACACCATGAACCGTAATGCATTTTTTGATTTTTTCCTGAAGAATCGCTTTCATCCGGCTTTGCAGTAAATTTTCGTGCAGGGAGGAAATCGCTGACGGCATCTGATAACGTTGAAGCAGTTTTTTCAGGGACGCCGGCCATGTCAGGCATTGCGCGAAAATCAGCAAAGCTGTTTTGCGGAAGATGTGATTGGCGATAAATGCTTCACGAAGCGGATCGTCAAGCGCCATGAGCTTTTCTTGCACCCCGGCTGAAAGAATAATTACGGCTCCTTCCTGATGACAATCCATCACTAAACGCCGGTAGCATTTGATGTGAAACCTGCCCCATGACTTCTTCAAAGTTTGCGTCATCAAGATATTACGGATTCCCAATGAAAGCAGACGATTCCGAAAAATATCTTCCAGGGATACTTTCTTATTTTGTGATATTTTCTTACACGGGACAGGACTCATCTTGCTCAACAATCACTTTGAATAAATCGTTTGTTGTCTTTGCCTCGATAAGTTTCTTACGGAAGTTGGGTGTTTTTAACATTTTAGAAATCTTAGCCAGAGCCTTTAAATGCTGCCCCGTGGAATTTTCCGGAGCCAATACCAGGAAAAAAAGATATACCGGTTTTCCGTCAATCGCGTCAAACGCAATCCCCTTCCTGCTGCGTCCAAAGGCAACAACAAGTTCATGAATATCCGATACCTTTCCGTGAGGAATGGCAACACCGTCACCGATGCCTGTTGATCCCAGCTTTTCTCTTTGCTGCAATACATCGATGGCTTTGGCTCTATCAATCGTGAGACCGCTCTTAATCAGAACATTAATCAATTCCGCAAGCACGTCTGTTTTGGTATTGGAAGAAAGATTTTCACTGAGAAATTCAATTTTAAACATTTGATTCCGTCGCATGTGCCACACCTGATCTTGAAATCTGAAACACGATACCTTATCTCATTTCCCCCATCATCCTGACGGGGGAAATTGTATTCCGATGCCACGGATCTGAGATAAATTGGTATGGGCTAGCTGTTCGTTTCGATATGAGCAAAGTTTCCGTCATCAAGACGATAAACCAGACTGACTTTTTCCGAAGCAGTGTCTCGATAAATCAGGAAGCGTGCTTTATTGCCTTCCATCTCTAAAGCAGCTTCTTCCAGCGACATGGGTTTCAGGACAACCTTACGGGTCTCGACCACTTTTGCCGCCGCGTAATCATCATCTTCCAGGTCTTCCGTCGCCTTCATGTCCGCATGGCGGATGCTTCTGGGCTTGTGCTCCCTGGTTTTCTCTTTTTGCTTTTTGAGTTGTTTTTCAATTTTGTCAATGCAACTGTCTATCGCCAGATATACATCCTTATCTTCTTCTTTGGCATTCACATTCCAGCCATTTGCGCTCAGATTTATTTCGACAACACTACGAAATTTTTCCGTAGAAAGGATGATACGGGCTTCGGCAGGCACATCCAGATATTTTTTCAGTTTTTCGATTCTTTCTTCCACATACGTTTTTTGCCAGTTTTCGCCTTCGCTATTTCTGAAAGTTACCGAAATGTTCATATTTTTCCTCCTGATCAAGTTTGGCAGCCAAAAGTCTCCGACCGACATCTCCGCTACCGGCAACAAAGGTCAGTCCTATAGTGGCGACTAAACCAAAAGTCAACCGGTATTTTATTTAATATATTCATTTAATCGCCGTTTTGAAGCTTGGACTTTAAAAATATTTTTTCCGCTTGGAAGATGGCAATATCCCTATCATTTCCCGGTACTTGGCAACCGTCCGTCTGGCGATATCAATGCCCTTGGCTTTCAGTAAATCAACAATTTCACAATCACTGTATGGTTTTTTGGGATCTTCTTTGCCGACCAGATGCTTTATTTCCTCTTTAACACTTTTCGAGGCAATATTTTCACCGGACGTTCTCTGAATGGAACTGCCGAAAAAATACTTCATTTCAAATATCCCGCGATGCGAATGCATATATTTGTTCGTTACAACACGGCTGATGGTCGATTCATGCATTTCCACATCATCGGCAATATTTCTCAAGACCAGCGGCTTCAAGTGATCGATGCCATAGTCAAAGAAATCTCTCTGATGCTTGACAATACTCTCGGCGACTTTATAAATGGTCTTCTGCCGTTGCTGGATACTTTTAATCAGCCAGGTGGCCGACTGAACCTTATCACGGATATATTTTTTACCGTTTTCCTCTTCCGCGTGATCCTTGCCGCCGGGTCCCCCCATGATTTCACGGTAGAAATTACTGATTCGCAGACGCGGCAAACCATCATCGTTGAGAATAATTTTATAATCATCACCCGATTTCACAACATAAACATCGGGAATGATCGATTGAACTTTTTCTTCCGAATACATGGCCCCCGGTTTGGGATCCATTTTACTGATTAACAGAACGGCGATTTCCACTTCCCGAAGCGGAACCTTCAGCTTTCGGGCAATGTGCACATAATTCTTCAGTTCCAGGTCTTTGAGGTGATCGCGAATAATAACTTCCAGCAGAGGATTTTCTTTTGTTAACATTCTGGCCTGGATGAGCAGGCATTCCTGAAGATTACGGGCCGCCACACCGGGTGGATCAAATTCCTGAACTTTCTTTAAGACACTTTCCACATAGTCTTCACTGACATTTTCGAGTTGGGAAATTTCCGGCAGCGTCGCGCACAAATAACCGTTGGGATCAAGGTTGCCGACAATTTGAGAGCCGACGCGCACTTCTTCTTCCGTAAAGGGTGACAGCTTCATCTGCCACATCAGGTGCTCAACCAGCGACGGACTTTCCGTTAAAACGTTATCCAGTGTTGGAGCATCCCCATCGGGCCTGTCATAAGAAACGCCGACCGGTCCATAATCTTCCAGATAATTATTCCAGTCAAATTCCTCGCGGCCGTCTCCTTCGCCGGTCAGTTCGGCAGTGCGCTCGACTGCTTTATTGTCTTCTTTTTCAATGGAATGAACATCGTCTTCGACATCGGCACGCACTTCCTCCGCGCTGGCCTCTTCCGGCGCTACTTCTTCCAACAGCGGATTTTCTTCCATTTCCTGGTTAATGGATTCCACCAGTTCCTGGCGTGACAATATCAGCAGCTTGATCGCCTGCTGCAGTTGCGGCGTCATAATCAGCTGCTGGGATAGCTTTAAGTTTTGTTTTAATTCAAAAGCCATAATTGATTGTCACACATCCATCCGGTTCTATAAACTGAAATCTTCGCCAAAATAAATCTTTTTTGCCAGTTCACTTTGCGCGATAATCTCCGGTACGCCATGAACAAGAATCTCTCCCTCATTAACGATATAAGCCCGGTCGCAACAGTAGAGTGTTTCCCGCACATTATGATCGGAAATGATAATTCCAATCCCCTTATTCTTCAATTTTTCTATGATCTTCTGGATATCGGCCACCGCCAGCGGATCAATGCCCGCAAAAGGCTCATCCAGCAGGATATATTTCGGTGAAGTCACGAGCGCCCTGGTTATTTCCACTCTTCTTCTTTCGCCGCCGGACAAAGAATAGGCATGGTTCTTTGCCAGGGCCGTGATGTCAAGTTCTCCCAGAAGCTCTTTTAGCCTCTCTCGTCTTTCATCTTCACCTATATCAAGTGTTTCCAGGATAGCCAAGATATTTTCTTCAACGGTAAGCTTGCGGAAAATAGAGGGTTCCTGAGGAAGATAATTCAATCCTTTTCGCGCCCGCTTGTACATCGGATATTTGCTGATATCCTCACCGTCCAGAAATATTTCGCCCCCGTCCGGCTTGATCAGCCCGACAATCATATAAAAAGTAGTCGTCTTTCCGGCGCCGTTCGGTCCCAACAAGCCGACCACCTCACCCGGCGAAATCTCCAGATCAATCTTGTTGACCACTTTTCTTTTATTATATATTTTAATCAGTCCTTTTGCCGATAAATGGCTCATATGACATCCAATCGTTCCCTGAGATCAGTCCGTCTATTTTTTGCTCTTGTTCTTACCCTTATCTTTATCCTTATCTTTATCCTTATCCTGCGGGTGGATAACCGCTGTAACCCTGCCTGAATTTATTGTATCACACGGTTCGACTTTGCCTCGTTTTTCATCAATGTAAATTGTAACCTTGCATCCTTTGATTACATTCTGGCCTTGCTTTAATACGGGATTGCCCGTCAGGACAAATTGCGCGGTATCCTGAAAATACACAGCATCATCACCCGTTGCCGAAAGATCTTTTTGTGTAATGATCACATGACCTTTCAGCTCGATTTTTTCAAGATCCCCCGAGACATCCATATCCTGCTTTGAGTTTTTTTCTTTCTTGTCATCGGACTTTTTTGAGTAAATCAACATGCGATCGGACACGATTCTTACATCACCCTGTGTCGCAACTGCATCCCCGGAAAAAACAACCATTCTTTTCTCTTGAAAAGCTTCCAGTTTATTGGAAACAATTTGAATCGGTTCGTTTTTACGCACCATTTTTTTCTTATCGAAATCAACCTGTGCCCATGCACAAGTATTTGATAACAAGAGAGTAAACAAAACGAAAAGACATATTATTTTTGCATTCATGAATTGTCCCAATCAGTTTATTTCGGCTTTAACGCCGGAAGCAACCGTCAGTTCTCCTTTTTCAATAAGAATTGACAGCCCGACTCCCTTTATTTTCATTCGTTTATTTTCCATCGCGACAGGGGCGTCTGTATAGATTTTTTTCTGGGTATCGCTGTAGCGGAGATAATCCGTCGAAAATTTATCTCCCGCATCGGAAGTGATCACCACATGACCTTTTATTTCAACATCCTTTTTATCGGTCACCATCTCGCCTTTATCACCAGTCATGATAAACACTTTGCCTTCTTGTGTGGTTATTTTTATCTCAACCCGGTCAAAAACGGCAAGATTTTGCTTTTTTTTATACTGAGCGCTCTTCGCTTTTACTTCCCATCGGATATTATTCTGGCCGACTTCCGTATAAATAAAATCCTGAATGCGGACATCCGCTTCATCAGGTAGTATTTTTATTACATTTACTTTTTTTTCACCCATCACACGGGTAATGGCAAAAACAACCGCGGCTCCCAGCGCCAAAACAATCAGTGTTGCCGCTATAATTTTTGCTTTTTTGTTTAACTTCATGATTCTTTATATCACTGGCCATCGTCCGTGTAAAGCGATTAGGACACTCAAATCCTTCAAATAATTTAAGGGAATAAGAAAAACCAGCTGGATTTAATCAAGCGGAAATTCTCAAACCAATCACACCCGCGCAAATAAGCAAAAAAGATAAAATTCGCATCATGGAAGCAGGATCATGAAAGACGATCAAACCAATGAGAAAAGTGCCGGCCGCGCCGATTCCCGTCCAAACCGCATAAGCGGTTCCAATCGGAATGTCTCTTTGCGCCAGCCACAAAAATAATCCACTGAGTCCCATGCATATCACGGCCAGCACAATATAGGGAACTCTGTAAGACGTGGTCTGAGACAATTTGAAGCCCAGAGGCCAGCCAATTTCCAGCACACCGGCTATCAGCAGATAAATCCACGCAATCGTCATTGTCATTTCCTGAGATCAATAACCCGTGTTCGTGCTTCCCGATTACAGGAGGTCTGTAAAATCGTAACGGGTTGCAACTTCCGTCCAGGACCCCTGAGCCGCAAGCAACATCTCGCAAATTTCCCTCACTGCCCCTTGCCCGCCCCGGTTGACGGTTACGTAATCAACCGGTTTTTTAACCACATCCACGGCATCGGCCACCGCTACGGAAAAGCCCACCATTTTCAGTACGGGGATGTCGACAATATCGTCACCCATGTATGCGATTTCCTCAGGCGTCAGATTATTCTTTTTAAGAATTTGCGCGAAGATTTCTTTTTTGTTCAATGCCCCCTGATAAACTTCCGTAATTTTTAAATCACGCGCCCGATGATCAACCACCGTCGATGTTCGACCGGTAAGAATGGCGACCTGAATGCCGTGGCGTTGAATCATGACAAGACCATGGCCATCCCTGACATTAAAGTTTTTCATTTCGCGTCCGTCGCTGTCCATGATAATTCTGCCGTCGGTCATCACCCCGTCCACATCCAGAACAAGCATCTTAATCTTTTTTAATTTTTCCTGAATATTTTCGTTCAACATCACCTTCATCCTTACAGTCTAATTGCCTAACAGCCTACAGCCTAATAGGCTGTTTCTTTCACCGTCTCATCAATTCTTTTCAACGTGGTCAACATTTTCTCAAGCGAATTCAGATAAACCGAATTTGCCCCGTCGCAGAGCGCTTTTTCCGGGTCGGGATGCACTTCCATAAATATTCCGTCCACGCCCGCCGCCACCGCCGCCCGCGCAAGATAGGGCACCATGTCCCGCTGACCGCTGGAAGCCGTTCCCGCGCCGCCCGGCAACTGCACGGAATGTGTCGCGTCAAAAATCACCGGATAACCCATCGCTCTCATGATCGGCAACGCCCGCACATCAAAGACAAGATTATTATAACCGAAGGACGCGCCGCGTTCCGTAATCAGAATATTCTCATTCCCGGCGGATTTAATTTTTTCAATGATATTGGAAACATCCCAGGGCGCCAGGAACTGTCCTTTTTTAACGTTGACAATTTTTGCCTTTTTCGCGATTTCGACAATAAAGTCCGTCTGGCGGCACAGAAAAGCCGGCACCTGCATGATATCCAGAACGTCGGCCGCCGCTTCAATTTCTTCAAAGCGGTGCACATCGGAAAGAATCGGGACACCGATCTTTTCTTTAATATTCTTTAGTATTTTCAAACCCTCCGGCAACCCCGGCCCCCGGTAGGCATTAATTGATGTCCGGTTGGCTTTATCGTAGGAGGCTTTAAAAATAAAAGGAATCTGCAAATCTGACGTCAGTTGTTTCAGATAGGCAGCAATCTCCATGGCCGCCGCTTCATTTTCAATGACGCAGGGACCGGCAATTAAAACAAATCCCCCCTGATCGCCAATAGTAAAATGATTTAGTTTAATTTGTTTCATGATGTACTCCTGTTATTAATCTTTTGGCTGCATCAGTTGAATGCGCAGCTTCGGAATCCTTGACCCTACTCTGGTTTCGGGATTGATCTCGTAAGCATGTGTATAAGCTTTTAAGGCTTCCTGGTAAAGTCCTTTCTTTTCATAAGCATTGCCCAGATCGGCGTATATGCCGTCGTCTTCACGGTCGTATTTCAAAGCGATTAAATAATTCTTAATCGCCTGATCCCAGTTTTTGCTCGCGGCATAGGCATATCCCAGGCTGGCATAAGATGAGGCTTTCCGGGGTTCCAATTTCACAATCTTCTGATAATATTTAATCGCCTGCGGATAATTCTTCTTTTTAAGGTAATCGGCAGCCACTAGCGCTAAAGCTGTTTTGGGCCCAGCCGCCGTTTTTTCATTCCTGCCTGCCGCTTCTTTTCCCCTGCCTAATTTCGTGTACGTATAAGCCAGATTCTGCTTTGTTGTTTTATCCTTTGCGCCCAGTTTAATGGCTTTTTCATAATGCCTGGCCGACAGGGCATACTGCTTCAGCTCACCATAGGCATATCCCATATTGGCATAAATAGATGCTTTATTGGGATATTTCCTGGACAGTTTTTCATAATAGTGAGCCGCCTGATCATATTTTTTATTTTTAAAGGTCAGGTCCGCCACACGCTCCAGGGCGGCCCAATCTCCGGGATTCTTTTTCAAAACCACCAGGTATTCTCCGATGGCTTCGTTAGTCATTTTTCTTCTTTCATAAGCCGCGGCCAGGTTAAAGTGGATAACCGGTTCATCCGGTGACAACCTGGCGGCCTTTTGTAAATTTTGCATTTCTTCTTTTAATTTACCCTGCCCGGCGTAGGCCGTGGCCAGATTGGCATAAGCCGCGGCATCTTTCGGACTGTTCTTGACGACCTGCGCGTAGCTTTCGATCGCCCGGTCATATTTTTTTTGTCTCAGATAGATATCTCCTGATGCCCGCCAGGCCGGAGCGGCATCCGGCGAGTGCCCGATGACATATTGGTACTGCTCCAGAGCCGCGTCTGTTTTATTCGATTTCTCATAGGATTCAGCCAGCAGTAGTCGCGCCGCATAATTTTCCGGTTCAATTTTAATGACCTGACTGTAACATTCGGCCGCCTTATTCCACATTTTTTTGTGACCGTATGCCCGACCCAGCGCAGCAAATACTTCTGTATCCTGCGGTTGTTTTTTTGCAAGATTGGATAAAACTTCAATGGCCTCGTCATCCCGATTTGTTTTAAGATAACCGCGCACCAGCTCTTTTCTGGCAATGGCGTCATCAGGTTTAATGCGTAAGATATCGGCATAAAGCTTCATAGCCTCATTTATCCGGTTTTGCTTCAGATAGATGCCCGCGAGAATCTTGCGTACGCCAACATCTTCACTGTTTTGGGAAACAGCCTTTTTCAGCAATTCCATTCGTTCGACGTCGCTACCGGCCTCTTTCGCATACCGCAGCCAGTCCTGAGGCGTAATCACAATACGAATCGGCACCGTGGCGATGTGTTCTTTTAAATATCGGATACTGATTTTATAATCATTAACCGATGACGCGCTTTTCGTCATCGTATCGCTCTGCATGACTTTGTTGACTAAATCAATGCCGCGTAACAGCACGCCGATGTGATTGCGGTCATTGGCCAGTCCTTCAATCGTTGCCGTTGTGTATTTGCCGCTCAAATCATCACTGACCACGGCTTTAATGACCAATTCATCGCGATAGGTTATATCCAGAATGTTACCGGCGCTCACTTTCACATCCTTGCCGTTTTTTTCCATCAGCAAATAATAAAAATGCGGCTTGTTCTGTAATACGTAATAGGAAAACGTATTAGTGACTCTGTTAAAATAATAGGAGTCCACCTGATAAGATCGTAAAAACCAGATGCTCAATGACGCGAGAGCAACAATTCCAAGCACGGCAATCACAACGCCTGCAATGATTTTATTATCGGATTTCGTATCTATTTTGGGAATTTTCTCCATGTCTTAACCTCTGGGATGAAACTTCCGATGGATCTCTTTTAACCGGTCTCTGGTCACATGCGTATAGATTTGTGTTGTCGAAATATCGGCATGCCCCAGCATCACCTGCACCGCGCGCAAATCCGCCCCTCCCTCCAACAGATGAGAAGCGAAAGAATGACGGAATGTATGCGGATGCACATTTTTTTGCAAGCCCGCTTTTTGCGCGTAATGGATAATTATTTTCCAGAGCCCCTGACGGGAGAATGCCCCGCCGAAACGGTTCAGAAACAACACATCTGTCGTTTTGGATTTAATGAGCCTGGGTCTGGCCTCATCAATATAGCGTCGCACACAATCATAGGCTGTCTTGCCGACCGGGACCACCCGTTCCTTGCTCCCCTTCCCCATCACAATCAGAAAACCCACCTGCCAGTTGATGCTGCTCATCGTCAGGCTGATGAGCTCCGAAACGCGCAATCCCGTGGCATAAAGCAGCTCCAGCATCGCGCTGTCCCGCAACGCTGATGGCGTCTGATCGCCCGGCTGGGATAGCATTAAATTCATTTCTTCCTTGCTCACGGTATCGGGCAGGCGCATCCAGACTTTGGCCAGCTCAATATTAGCCAGCGGCGATTCTTCCAGCACTTTTTCCTGCAATAGAAACTTATAGAAACCCCGGAGTGCCGCAAGCGACCGGTTCATCGAATTGGGCGATAATCCTTCACCCTTGATTTGGACAAGAAATTCAATCACCGTGTTGGGAACAACCGACCGTACCTCCGTTAATCCCTTCTGCTCCAGAAAGGAAACATAACGGTTCAGATCGCGCCCGTAGGCTTCCATCGTGTTGCCGGCCGCTCCTTTTTCGATCAGGAGATGATTGAAGTATTGATTTAACAAGTTCCGCATGGACGTTTTTTACGCAAATCTACCGCTTCTGTAAAGTTTTTTTGTTGACATAATTTGTAATCTTAGAGAAAGAGAGATTATTATTCTCAGCCGGGGGGGAAAATAAATGAAAAAAATCGTCATAGCCAGTGATCACGGAGCGGTTGATCTCAAAGATGAGATCGTTACCTTTTTAATTAAAAAGAATTTCGAGGTCACGGACATGGGAACCGAGGGCCCTGCCTCCGTAGATTACCCGGACGTAGCGCTTGCGGCATGTGATGAATTCAAAAAAGACGGCTATGACTTCGGGATCCTGCTTTGCGGCACCGGCATCGGCGTTTCGATTGCCGCCAATAAAGTTAAAGGCATCCGCTGCGCGCTGATCTCTGATCTTTTCAGCGCCGAAATGGCCAAAGCCCACAACAATGCCAACTTCATCGCCTTCGGGGGTAGAATACAATATGCCGTGCCCGTGACGGAGATGATCGATAAATTCATGAACACAACATTCTCCGGCAGCCGTCATGAACGACGCATTGCCAAGATTATGGCCATCGAAGATCAGTGTTGAGTGTTATCCCGACAGTCTTTTCCAAACCCTGAATGTGTTTTGCCGGATACTTGTCTCCGAAGCGGTCAGTCATGGGTCAATACAGTTCCCAATGCGCCAACTTTCTATCAATAAATTCCAATGTGTATCGGCCGGATACGCATTCAAAATCCTCAACACGATAGAGTTCTTCGTTAGCCTTATCCAACCAATGCCAGGAGATTATTGTTCTGCGGGGAGAACCCGGCGATAAGGGAAAATAATGCTTGAAATCCTGATATTCTCTTATCGATGGCTTTGTTGAAGAACCGATGCCGACGATATAATTTCCTAAAACCTGCAAGGTCAAGTATTCCAATTTATCGTTTGCTCCCGCATTCTTCATGGATTCCTTTATCGACTGAGTAAATACGCTTCCCTCCACAAGCGCGGCAGGCCTTCCGGATGCATGCCGGTGGCTGTACTTACTATCCAAAAGCGTCGCGCTATAATAACTTTTTGTTTTTATTGTCACATAACTCAGAATCGCACCGCTTGTTCTGACCGGGCCGATCATGCTTTCAACTTCATCAAGCGTCATGCCGGAAAGGAGCCTGGACCAATTTTTCCTGACGTTATCGGTCCATGGTTCTATCCCGGGACGACTGCATGCGGCAGAATCATCAACAGATAAAGGTGAAGCAGGCAGCTTTGACTGACCGGTAATCGCTGTCAGACCATTTTGAATTAAATCTCTTACGACATCACGTTTCGTGACACCACGCCCCTGGACGTAGCCACAAAAAATCACTTTCCTGTCACTTGTTCGTGTCAATCGCCAAAGGGATGACATCGTTTCAAAACGCGGTGTCAGAGGGTTATAAACCGAGTCCTCCCTCGCCTTCGCCTTAGCCGGATAAGTTTGATACTCATCCGCCCATATGTTGAGAACATAGTTCGCATTGCCTTCCTGGACGTGTGAGAACACACTGTTTTTTTCAATAGACAATTCCACTGCTTTTTTCAGAGCGGAACCCTTATAAAATAGATCGGGCATGAAATGTCTCAAGGGAGGAAATCCCATCATAACCATCGTCTGAACATTGACTGTTCCTATGAATTTCTGATTGGCCGGAATGGAAATATCAGCTTTAGGCGCAAGATCAACAGGCTTGCTGCTGTTGCCCGCACAACCTGCTGTAACCAGCACAAGCATAAGCATAAGCAGGACCATCATGCTGAAAACATGATTGCGTCTTCGTATCAAGAATGAAAACATATCAT
>CAYULE010000054.1:6314-14465 GCA_964445385.1 uncultured Smithella sp. | reverse complement strand
ATATCCCGCAGTTCCTTTTGCAGATAGCGGTTGTCGTCTGCCAGGCGGTCTTTGATGGCGGAGAGTTCGCGATGTTTGAGGGCATTATCCAGAGCAATGGTGAACGGTTCGGCAACCAGCGACAACAGACGCGCATGATGGGCTTTATATTTCTCCCTGCCTTCCGCCCGCAGCGACAAGGCCCCTCCCCGGCCCTGTCCTATCAACAGGTACAGAAGCATCACGGAAGATTCGGAAGGCTTTCCGTGGCGAATCATCGTTTTGACCAGGAGATCGCGATCCGGATGATTGACGATTTTGACCGCCTCGGGAGATTCTTTCAACTTTCCTATGAGTGGTGTGACCTTGTCCATCACATGGCTTCCGGAGGGGCTGACGCGGGCAATGGTGCGCATCACATTGAGTTCCGGTTCGTACAGATGGAGCCCCATGGCATCGAGCGGAATAAATTCCCTGAGATATTGAAACGCGCTCGACAGTGCCGTTTTGATATCCAGAGAGCCGCAAACTCTTGTGGTAACCTGCCGGAAAAAATCATTTTCATCGATCATGTTGGTCCTCCGCATATGGAAATGCATCCGCCCTTTACAGACTTTGTCACAATGTTAAGAAGCGCCATCAAATTGTCATTCCCGCGCAGGCGGGAATCTAGAACTTATTAATACTGGATTCCGGTTCGCGCTTCGCTTGACCGGAACGCGTGACCTGAAAGGTTATGACAAAATTTGAAGACTAATATGAGGCTATTAATAACATGAATTGCGCCATGAGACAATTTGTTATTGCACTATAGGACAATTTCACAGAGGGCAAATACGGAACCGATGGAAATAATGATGTATTTATTATGGCATGGATATCGCTATAAAAAAGATGGAAATCGAACCGGGAAAGGTGTGATGATACGTTCCATATGACCGTCACCAAACCATGAAGCCGAAGACAAAGAACTGATCATAAAATAAGAGAAAGCTTTCAAGGAGGGAATATGCCGTCATCAAATGCAAAAGAAAAAGCCGTTGTAAAACATGATACCGTTTTTGACGCCGTCGTTATTGGCGCGGGAAATGGCGGACTGACGGGGGCACTCACCCTGTGCAAGGCCGGCAAAAAAGTGCTTCTGCTGGAACGTCACAACATCCCCGGCGGCTGCGGCACCACCTTTCGGCGCGGGCGCTTTGAATTTGAAGTGGCGCTGCACCAGCTCTACGACATCAGCAACAACTACCGCGGCGAAAAAGGCTTCCTGCGCAGAATCTTCGAGGAACTGAACGTCTGGAACAAAATCGATTTCGTTTTGCAAAAAGAAGCCTTCCGTCTGGCCATTCCGGGTGTGGGTGAAATCGTGCTGCCCGGCTCCCATGACGGTTTCGTGCAAAAGCTTCAGGAACTCGCTCCGGACAGTGCCGACGCGATCCGTGATTATCAGGCCCTGGTAGACAAAATCGGCGAAGAGTCGGGACTGCTGTACGAAAGCATCGCCCAGGACGAACCGCTGACCAAAGAAAAAGCGCCCACGATTTTCGAAATCGGCTCCAAGAGCGGTAAGGAAGTGTTGGATCAATACTTTAAAAACCCCATTATCAAAGGCGTGTACAAGGCGCTCTTCGGCTACCTGGGCATGCCCGTGGATCGTGTCCCGTTTCTGGCTCTGGCCGCTCTGTATGCCCGGGGTGAAGGTACATCTCATGTAAAAGGCGGCTCCCAGGCCATGTCCAGCGCCATTGCCGATGAATTTATGGCGTCGGGCGGAACCATCAAATTCAACACGGCCGTGGAAAAGATTCTGGTGGAGGACGGTTCGGTCAAAGGCGTTCTGACGGATGCGGGCGAACTCTTCCGGACGGACACGGTCCTTTGCAACGCCAACCGGATCAATGTTTACGTGGATATGATCGACGAGCAACACGTCCCCGAAAGCGTGTTTGCGGATCTGCGCGTCTCCACCCCCAGCATGTCGTCTTTCGGGCTGTTCATCGGTCTGGACTGCACGGCCGAAGAAGCCGGCATTAAAAACGCCACCAGCTTCATGGCAGCGCCGCTTAACACCCCGCGGATGCGCTATGATGTGGGGCTGCGCCAGACCCAAATCATCCCCGGCGGGTATATGTCGTGCTACAACATTGATGATCCTGACAGCAGTCCGCAGGGAACCAGCGTCCTCACGATTCTTTCCAGCCAGATGGCCGATGCGTGGATCAGCCTGCCGCCCGAAAAATATCATGAAGCAAAAATGGAATACGCCTCCAAGCTGCTGGACTTCCTGTATCAGTTTCATCCGAACATCCGCGGACACATCGAAGAGATGGAAGCCTTTACCCCTGTGACACTGATGCGGTATATCCACTCGCCCGGCGGCTGCATTTACGGCGTGGACGCTTATTTCAAGGATCTGCTCGCCAACAAGATGCAGCCCCGCTCCCCCATTACTGGACTTTATTTCTGCGGAGCGTCATTGCTTTTCGGCGGTTTCAACACCACGCTGACGTCCGGCTATACAGCGGCAAAACTGATCCTGAAAGATCTGACGGGCCGGGAACCCAAAGCCCCCACCGCGTTTGAAGGACTGGCCGGGCTGGATTCCATTCAGAAGGAAATTGAAATCAGCCGGAAATATAATCTCGATCACCGGTGCAACCGGGGCGGCATCAAACGGGCGCTGGACGTCCTTCATCCCCAAAGCATCGAATACCGGGTCACGGAAATCCGCAAAGAGACGGCGAGCGCCAAAACGATCCGTCTTGCGCCTGTGGGCGGATACCTTCCACCGTTTGTACCCGGCCAGTACATCAATCTGAATGTGGAGATCAAAGGCATCCGCACCAGCCGGCCGTACAGTATTTCCTCGCCCGCCACCGAGCGCTCGTATTATGAAATCACGGTGAGGAAAGCCCAAAACGGATTCGTTTCGGACTACCTGCTCAAGAAGCTGAAGGTCGGCGATCTGCTGACCAGTTCCGGACCTGCTGGCCATTTCTACCGAATGGAGGCCGTGCATGGCAACAGAATGGTTTTCATCGCCGGCGGCTCGGGTGTCACCCCGTTCATGAGCATGCTGCAAACCGATTTTGAAAAACTGAGCCGTGACTGTCAGATCGATCTGATTTACGGCTGTGCTAATCAGAAGGATATCCTTTTTGAATCGAGGCTGCGCAAACTTGAAAAGGAAGGCCTCTTCAAGATGCATCCGGTCATTTCAGAACCCGGTGCAGACTGCCGCGAGCGACAGGGATTTATTACGGCGGACATCATCAAGGGTATTGCCGGCGATGTCGCACAGTGTACATTTTTTCTTTGCGGCCCCACTGCCATGTATGATTTTGTCCTGCCCGAGCTTCATAAGCTGGGCGTTACCGGCCGGCAAATCCGCTGCGAGGTTCAGACAGCGCCGGCTGATCCCACGCGGCTGCCCGGCTGGCCGGAAAGTGTGGGCGACGAGGATAAGTTTGTGATCACTCTGTCAGACGGCCGCAAGCTTAAGGCTAAAGCTACGGAGTCAGTGCTTGCCTCACTGGAGCGAGGCGGCGTGGTTGTACCATCTTTGTGCCGCAGCGGCGAATGCAGTGCCTGCCGCGCCAAACTGATGTCCGGCAAGGTATTTCATCCCGGGTCCGAACTGCTACGTAAATCGGATATGAGATTCGGGTATATTCATCCCTGCGTCACCTATCCAATCAGCGATATTGAAATTCTGCTTTAAATGTACCGATTCTTAACGGAGGTTATATGGAAATCTTGAACAAATCATCGCAGCCGGATACAGGCCGGAACAAAGAAGGGGAAAGAAACGATATTCTTTTTTCGCCTGTCACCATCAACAAGATGGTCGTCCCCAATCGCATTCTGATGCCGGCCATGCACCTCAATATGGTCACGACGCCGTATATCAACGATCGGATCACCGCCTTCTACGCCGCGCGGGCGCGCGGAGGCGCGGGCGCGTTGATCGCCGGTTATGCCGGCGTCAATGAATCTTCCGGCGGTGGCGTTATCGGTGCTTATGCCGATGATTTTATCGAGGGGCTGTCGCATTTGCGCGAGGCCATGCAACTGGGCGGCGGAAAAGCGGGGCTGCAATTGAACCACGCGGGCCGATACGCCCATTCCATCATGATGGAAGGAAGACAGGCCGTGGCGCCGTCTGCCGTCTTCTCCAATTTTACGCGTGAAACGCCCCGAGCCCTGGAATTGGAAGAAATCAAACAGACGATCCAGGACTTTGCCGATGCGGCCGTCCGAACGAAAAAGGCAGGATTTGATTTTGTCGAGATTCTGTCCGGGACGGGCTATCTCATCAGCCAGTTCTTGTCCGAATTAACAAATCAGCGGGAGGACGAATACGGCGGGTCGTGGGAAAACCGCATGCGCTTCGGTTTGGAAATCGCATCGGCCGTTCGCAAGGCCGTGGGCAGCGACTACCCGGTGATGTGGCGAATTAATGGGAATGATTTGATGGTCAACGGGATCGGAAGAGTCAGCCTTCAGGAATACGCCGCGCTGATGGTTAAAAACGGCGCGGACGCCATCTCCGTCAATGTCGGGTGGCATGAAGCACGGGTGCCGCAGCTCGTCACGGAAGTGCCGCGCGCGGCCTATGCCTACCTGGCCCGGGGAATCAAGGAATGCGTCGACGTTCCGGTCATCGCCGGGCACCGTATCAATGACCCGCAAACGGCCCGCCAGATGATCGAAGACGACCTCTGCGACATGGTGGCCATGGGCCGGCCGCTGATCGCCGATCCCGACCTGCCGAAAAAAGCAGCCGAAAAAAGAGAAAGCGAAATCATCCACTGCATCGCCTGCGCCCAAGGGTGCTTCGATCACCTCTTCGTGGTGCAAGCCGTGGAATGCCTGTGCAACCCCGAGGCCGGGCATGAACTGGAAGCCGTTTCCGGCAAAACGGAAAACCCGAAGAAAGTCCTGGTCTGCGGGGGTGGTCCCGCGGGAATGGCCGCTGCGGCCGCGGCGGCAAGGCGCGGTCATAACGTAGTGCTGTATGAAAAAAGCGGACAGCTCGGCGGACAGCTGCTGATTGCCGGCGCACCTCCCGGCCGCGAAGAGTTTACCGTGCTGGCCTCGGATCTGCAGGCCCAGCTGGAACCCAGCGGTGTAAAAAAAGTGGTCCTCGGCGAAGAGGTGAATGAGGATGTGCTTGACCGCGAAAAACCGGACGTTGTTTTACTGGCGACCGGCGCTGTGGAAATTATACCGTCCATTCCGGGCTCCAGGCTGCCGCATGTGGTCGGCGCCTGGGATGTACTGTCAGGGCGGGTTCACGTAGGAAAGCGTGTCGCGATCATCGGCGGCGGCGCGGTCGGCGTGGAAACCGCGCTTTTCCTGGCCCAGAAGGGCACCCTGCCCGCCGACGCGGTCAAATTCCTGTTTGTCAACCGGGCGGAACCCGTCGAGGATCTCTACAAGCTCGCAACAATCGGAACCAAAAAAGTCGTCATCATCGAGATGCTCGAACACGTCGGCCCGGATATCGGAAAGTCAACAAGGTGGGGAATGATGCAGGACATGCACCGCCATCGCGTTCGGATCAAGACGAACACCCGGGCAAAGGAAATTACACCGGCCGGCGTTGTTGTCGAAACGGAAAACGGTGTGAGCGAAATAGACGCCGATACCGTTGTCCTCGCCCTGGGGTCGAAGTCATACAACCCGCTGGAAGAACTATGTAAAAGAAAAGGCATCCCCTGTAAAGTGCTTGGCGATGCCCGGCGCATAGCCAAAGCTTTTGACGCAATCCATGAGGGATACAATGTCGTTCGTGAAATATAGAAGATGAGCATGAGGACCTTAGTCATCTTGATACAATCGAAGACGTTGTGAGAAATCTGAAAAGATCCGGCGCGAAGTAAAGATATTTCCCTCCAGTCTTGCCCCCGGCTATGGGGGTTGATATGACAATGCTTTCCTGTGATACTTCACTGGAGCCGGCACCCTCAGGCCGGCTCTATCACCGGCCTTAATCCATATTCTCGTCACCCTGCTTGACCATTCTTTGATTTTCATGATACCGTCCGCGGCAAAATGAATCCGGAGCCCCTCAATGAAAAGCCGTCAGCCATCCCTGCTTGTAAACCTGTTAAAGCTCATCCGCGACTCCAGACTGGTCTGGGATATCATGGGATCGATTTACAACAAACGAATCTATGACGCCATTGCTGAACTGTACGACCATATCGTTCAAGATATGGATATCGCGGGGCAACTGCGTGTTATAGATGCGGGCACGGGGCGCGGTTACGTTTCACTTATGCTGGCGGCCAAAAATCCCCGGGCGATGATTACGGGAATCGATTATTCGCCCATGCAGGTTCGCGCAGCCGAAAAACTCCGTAAGGAAAGAAATATTTCCAACTGTTCTTTTATGCGCGGCAATGTCATGGATATCGGGTTCAATGACGCGACGTTTGATGCGGCGGTTAGTGTGGGATCGATCAAACACTGGCCGGACGGCCTTCGCGGTCTGGAAGAAATCCACCGGATCCTGAAGCCCGGCGGTCGATTGGTGATTTCCGAAACCGATCAGGGAGCATCTGATGAAGCCTTACGGGATTTCATCCGGAGATTTCAAGTATGGTTTATCCCGAACAATCTGTTGTTCTGGGGCCTGCGTCGCGTCGTCTTCGGACAAAGCTATACAGAAAAAACTCTGGCAGATGTCGTTCGCCAGGCCGGGTTCCGGAATATCGAATATCAGCGGGTGCCTACCTGCCCCTATATCCTGATCAAGGCCCGGAAATAACAGCCGTCAAATCTGATGTCCCGAGAAATTGACTAATCAGGCTCGGCTCCTTATATTAAAAGTAAATTGTTGTTATTCATCACTAATGAAAAATCTAATCACTTCCTCACCTTTTCCCCTGTATGAATAATGAAGCACCGAAGGTACACAATATGAATGATCAAAATAAGTCAAAAAAACAGCTCATTGAAGAGTTAATCAAAACACGTGACCATCTGTCCGAGATGGGAAGATTGCTCCAAGAATATTGCGAGTTTCAAGAGTCCCTGCGCAGCAAAGAAGAACTATATCGCGAGCTTATCGAAAACATCAGCGATTGCGTTTGGGAAGTGGATAAACAATTCCATATTACCTATGTAAGCCCGCGAGTCAAAGATATCGCCGGTTACACACCGGAAGAAATACTGGGAAAGACTCCCTCCGATATCCTGAAAATCGAAGAGATGATCCGTCTCATGTCACTCCTTGACGCCCCCCCATCCAACCCGCGTGCTCTCCATGGTTTTGAGCACGAAGTCCATCAGAAAGACGGTTCCATCCGCATTCTGGAGACCAACACCTTGCCTACGTTAAATCGGGAAGGGCAATTTACAGGATATCGGGGAATCACCCGGGATATCACCGCCCGCAAGAAAGCCGAAGAAGCCCTTGCCCGAAGCGAGGCTAAATATCGATACCTGACGGAAAAGATGAATGATGTCGTCTGGACCATGGATGTTAATTTTATCATGACGTATGTCAGCCCGTCTATCCGGAAAACTCTGGGCTATTCACAGGAAGAAGTTGTGGGGCGTAAGCCCGGTGACATCATGACGCCGGAATCCACTGAGCGCGCTCTGACTGTATTGGACCAAGAAGTAAAACGGGATCAACAAATTGGGATTGACCCCGATCGCGCTGTTGAGTACGAAGCTGAACATTATCACAGGAACGGCTCCCTCGTCTGGTTTGCTATTGTTGCCAGTTTTATCCGGGATGATAACGGGAAAATCATCGGTCTTTACGGTGTGGCTCGAAATATTACCGAGCAAAAGCTTGCCGCGGCGGAAAGAGAAAAACTGATTGACGATCTGAAACAAGCCCTGTCCGAAGTCAAAACCCTGAGCGGGCTGCTGCCGATCTGCTCCAATTGCAAAAAGATCCGTGATGATAAAGGTTACTGGAACCAGTTGGAAGGTTACATTTCTGAACACTCTGAGGCACTTTTCTCCCACAGCATCTGTCCGGATTGCGCCACGAAGCTTTATCCCCATATATTCCGGGACAACAAATAAGGCCTCGAAGTGTTAAGTGTTAAGTGTTAAGTGTTGAGTGTTAAGTGTTAAGCAATTCAGAAGCGCTTCGCGCGACCATTATTTTACGTAAAACTTAAAACGTAACACATAAAACCTTGACTA
>CAYULE010000054.1:3385-6214 GCA_964445385.1 uncultured Smithella sp. | reverse complement strand
CCAAAAACGCGGCAGGCCTGGACGATATTCTTGCCGAGAATGTTGTCTTCCACTCCCCGGTGGTTCATACGCCGCAGGCGGGAAAGCCGATTACTACATTATACCTGAAGGCGGCTATGCTTGTCTTCAACAACGACGATTTTAAATATGTGCGGGAAGTCATAACCGGCAACCATGCCGTCTTGGAGTTTCAGACCATCATCGACGGAATCACCATCAATGGCGTGGACATGATCACCTGGGGCGATGATGGGAAAATTATCGACTTCAAGGTCATGCTCCGCCCGTTAAAAGCCGTTAACCTGATTCACAAAATGATGGGTGATATGCTGCAAAAGATGAAATGACCCTTGTGGACGCTATCCAAACCTGTTGCAATACGGATGGACAAGCAGACTCCTTTCCGATAAATCAGGTTTAAAGAATGGAGATTGTCTGATCCATCAAGCAACGGGAGAGTGAACTTTGGAGTGGGGGATTGTTTTACTGATTCTTTTTGCCGCAGCCTTGCACGCCGGCTGGAATGTCCTGATTAAATCGGAATCGGATAATTCAACAAACACCGCCATGATCGTGGCGGGCAGCGCTGTTATTGGCGTGGTCTTTCTGCCTTTTCTCCCCTTGCCGCTTAAACCCTGCTGGCCCTATCTGATCGCATCGGTTGTTATTCATATTGGATATTTCAGTTTACTCATGCTTGCCTATAAAAAGGGAGACATGAGTCTGGTCTATCCGATTATGCGCGGTCTTCCGCCGGTGCTGACCGCCGCGGCGGCTCTGATTATCCTTCATGAAACACTGTCCTTATGGGGATGGATGGGGATTGCTCTGGTTTCAGGCGGAGCACTCCTGCTGACCGCGGACTTTCGTCTGTCCAAAGGATTTAAGCTGGCGCCGGTTGTTTTTGCGCTTTTGAATGCGCTCGTGATTGTCATTTACACCCTGGTGGACGCCCAGGGCGCGCGGCTTTCCGGCAATGCTTTCAGCTACACCGGCTGGATGCTTTTCCTGCTGGCGTTATTTTTCTTCATCGCGATACCCGTCATGGAAGGCCGCCAGGTATTTTTACGCATGGCAAAAAACTGGAAGATAAGCCTGATCGGCGGCCTCTTCACGTTCACCTCGTATGCTATCGCCCTCTGGGCCATGACACTGGCGCCGGTCGCTCTGGTGGCTGCTCTGCGCGAAACATCCATTTTCTTCGGTACGGTCTTCTCCATTTTCATTCTGAAAGAGCGTGTCACCTGGATTCGGGGCCTGTCCATTGTCCTGATCGTTGCCGGCGCGATCGCCATCAAAATGTCCTGATTTTTCAAAATCGCCGGTAGACGAATGCCTTCTAATTAGTGTATTGAGATTCCATGTTGACAGACGACTCCATCTACCGGCAACTTCAGATTCAGCTGGACCAATACCCGATCGGGTATCCCGCGACACAAAGCGGCGTGGAAATTGACATCCTGAAATATTTTTTTACACCGCTTCAGGCAAAAATAGCATTATGCCTCACGCTCCGGTCTATCCGGGTCACTCCCATCCGCAAAAGGCTTAAAAATAAATTTAATATTGAATTATCCCATGATGAACTGTCCGCGATGCTGGAAGAAATGTTTATGAAAGGTGTCATCAGGCGTTCGGAAAGCGCCGGCCTGCCCCGTTACGGCATTGCCATGCTGGCCATCGGCATGTTTGAATATCATGTGGACGATCTCACCCGCGAACTGGTCGAAATGATCCATCAATATTTCGACGAAGCTTTTGATAAAGAATTCTTCCGTTCCTCTCTGCCCCAACTGCGCACCAGCCCGCATCTGAAGGCCTTCGTGCCCGAATACATCGTCGATACATTCGACAATATGCGGCACTTCATCACCCGCACGAAGGAAACTCTCCATGTAACCAACTGCGTCTGCAAGCAGGGAGAAGCTCTGGTGGGCAAACCCTGTAAGCAGACGGACAATTATGAAGTCTGCCTGCTGATCGGCTCAACCAGCTACGCGGCGCGCAACCGGGCCAGACCAATCTCCAAAGAAGAATGCCTCGCGATACTGGACATGGCCGAAGCGAAAGGGATGGTGCTGCAACCCGGAAATTCCAAAAAGCCCAGCTGCATCTGCATCTGCTGCGGCTGCTGCTGTGGCGTGCTCACAACCGCCAAAAAGCAATCGCGGCCCGCCCGTTTTTTCGCGACTAATTATTACGCCGGCATCGATGCCATGTCCTGTACAGGATGCGGCATGTGCGTCAAACGCTGCCAAATGGACGCCATTAAGGCCTGCGGCAAAATCTTCCACGTGGATTTGGACCGATGCATTGGCTGCGGCCTTTGCGTGACAAAATGTAAACCCGGGGCCGCCAGGCTGATCAAGAAAGATAAGATCACCGTCCCGCCAATGAACACCGAAGTTTTGTATTTAAGCATCCTGATGGAACGGGCCGGCCGGAAAAAGATGATCGTCAATATGCTCAAACTGCTGCTGGGAAAACCCTTATGAATTTTGCAGGACGGAGATTCAAATTACGCAGGGCTGACGGAAAATAACCTTATATTCATAAGAGTTCCAAAATTGGCATAAGCAGTTCTTGATTTTTATTGATACAAGTATTAACGTAAAGATTCATAGTCGTTAGGTTATTATTCTCTCAAACGTGATGAAGGATAAATGATTATGCAAAACATTGATCGACGTCAGGATGCAAAGCCCTGTTTCGATAAAGGGAAAGGCTTTCGCGAAGCAAACTTAAAAAGACTGAGGCAGTTCCTGATCGTTGCTGTCCTATTGATCCTGACAACCGTGATCAATGTCTTTCTGGAACATATCATTCAGC
>CAYULE010000054.1:0-3285 GCA_964445385.1 uncultured Smithella sp. | reverse complement strand
GTCCTATTGATCCTGACAACCGTGATCAATGTCTTTCTGGAACATATCATTCAGCCGTCGTCTCTGGTTTTTGTCTACCTGGTACCGACGATCGCCGGGGCGATTTATTTTGGAACCTGGGCAGCGGTTTTATCTTTTACCGCCGGTTTCTTCATCTTCAATTTCGGTTTTGTCGAACCCTATTACACTTTGCATATCTCCAACCCCCAGGACATTTATAATGTCGTCGTCTATTTCGGGATCGCCACCCTGATTACCTATCTCATCAACGTTGTCCGCCGTCAGTATACTTTTCTGAAATACAGACTGGACAGGGTTTCCCTCATCGAAGAGATGAGCAGAGATTTTCTCCTGCTTACCCCTATCGAAGAAAGTTATTTAACCCAAAACATCACGGAAACGCTGCGGTCAAGAGTATTCAGTCAATTGGGGCAGCTTGTCTTAAAGTATGTCAAGACGACATTGGACAAGCCAGCCCTGGTCTTTTTCCGCGAAGACGATGGACGTCTCAAGGCGTGGGCAAAAAGCAGCGTTGACCTGGAAATCACGGAAAAAGAAAACATCGCGGCAAACTGGACCTTGAACCATGGAGAGGTTTCAGGCGCGGGAACTCAAACCTGCGCGGATACGCCTTTTTATTTCATTCCCATGAAATCTCTTGAGGGCATCATCGGCGTCCTGGGGATTTCATGCGATTCAAAAGATCTTTTCCCGGAACAGCGCCGTCTGCTGGGGACCATCGCCAATTTGGCGACCATCGTTGCTACCGGATGGATGAGACTGAAACCCGGGAAAAACTAATCAGTGGAAACCTCGCACCGATTAACTTGCGCCAAAGTTCATTTCGTCCTTTATGAATCCTTCATCAATAAATGTTCTTTCCATTGCCTGTTATCTTCTGCCCGGATCACCCACTACCGGGTGCCGCCCATATCAAACCACTTCAGGATTGTATCGTTCGCTTCGCGCGGGTAGGTATGAGAGAGATCCTCAATCACCTTCAATTTAATACTGGCTCCTGATTGCAGCAGATATTTGCACGCCTGGACCGCGCGGTCCGCTGTAAAGATCCAATCCTCCGCTCCGTGTACCCACAAAATGCGTTTACCTTTTATGTTTTGTATATCCACGGGGGGAAGCGCGCAGGAAACCGGGGCAATGGCCTGAGTGAAACTATTTCCGGACAGACCCAGTTCCAGAGCAAAGGTTCCGCCGTCAGACATCCCGGTCAGCAGGATACGGTTTCGATCAATGTGAACACGCGCACAGATATCTTCCAGATGACGAAGCAGCGGCTGTCCATCGGTTTCAACATTGGTAATCGACCATGTCATGGCCTGCGAGGTGGGCGCGAAAAGGACGAACCCTCTGCTGCGAGCCTCGCGCAGCCATGTCCAGACAAAGTCTCTGCCATGGCTGTACCCTCCGTGCAGAGCCACTACCAGCGGCCAGGCGCGTTGGGACGTATAACTTTCCGGAATGTAGATAGAATAACCGCCCCGGGCATGCCTGTTCTGATCCGAACCAACGTGGATGATGCCGGTTTCTTCATTCTTTGTTTGCTGTGCGCGCGGTAAAACAGAAGGAATTCCCGGTTCCAGAAAGTATCGGTTCACTTCAGGGAAAATACCGCACAGGGGAAACAGCACTTCCTGGGCCCGGCAATGTTTACGCGCCGCCCTGAGCGCTGAAATATAGGCAGCCTGAAGTTCTTCTTCGTTGGCAAAATTTCTGACGGCGGCAAGCAGAAAATCGCAGGCGCGCAAAAGTCCGGTTCGTACGCTATCATTAATGGCCTCTTCACCGGCATCAAGAAGTGCCTGGCGTGCCGCCGTCAGCGGCTCACGCTGGAGAAGCAGATCCTCTCTGATCGTGGACAGGGCCATCGGGTTCAGCCGTCGCATTGCCGCTTCAAACGCGATCAATGCGCAGACCAGTGTTGATGATACTTTTTCCGGAGTCATGATTCTCTTTACTATGCGCTCAGTATTATATCTACAGCTTTCATCGCTGAGGAAAAGCTGATGTCACCGGAGCAGCCATCTCCCCTGACCGTGTCGCCGATGAAATAGAGGCCGCCAATGGTCTCACATTGAATGTCGGGCCGGTGAGGCTTAGACTGGGCCGGAGTAAGGACATTGCCGTTCATGACAGGCACAATGATCTTTCTTTCCTGGACGACTTTCGGCAGAAAATTCGGAAACACCGCCGAAATGGTATTTTTCAGTCTTTCTTCCGCTTGCCTCACGATCTTCCTGTCGCCGTCAAAATGCCAGGGCAGCATCATTCCCCAGGTCGACAGATATTTCCCCCGGGGCGTCAATGAACTATCGGCATTGGACTGAAAGCGTGCCCAGATCGGAACATCAACACCGAGGAGGCCCGCACGAATATCGGTAACCGGCTTGTCCGTTATAAAATCGATAACGAGACTGGAACTGTTCTCCAGATTCTTTGTGTAATCGAGCACGTCCTCCGGCAGCAGAAGGTTGTCGATCAGTTCCAGAACCAGCGGCAATCTGGCGGCAAAGATGATATTCGGGGCATTGAATGTCGTCTTACCGGTTTTAACGCCCGTCGCCCTTCCGTTTTCGATGATGATCTTTTCGGCTTTTTCATGAAGATGGATCTGGCCGTTTTGTGTAATGTATTTTCTTAATGTGGTGAATAGTCGGAGGGATCCGCCCCGGGGTTCGCCAACACCAACCCCGGCCGCCAGCGCCCTCTGCAGAAAGTCGATCACCTCGCCGGCGCTTACTTTATCCGGCTCCGGACACATGATGGTCATCCCCAGAAACGGCAGGAAGGATTCCACCTCGGGATACTGATAGGATGTTTTATAAAAATCGAGCAGGGTTTTGTCATACCATTGGGCGGGATTGGCTTTTTTGATCTTGAGCATTAAAGCAAGGAACACAAGCCTTGCCCGCATTGAAAGCATCGGTGTTTTCAAAAAGCCCCCGGGGCCTTCAGGTCTTGCCCATAGTTTGTCTTTGAAGATCAGCCTGGCGTCTTTGGTCTCCGGCAAAAAATCAATCTCTTCTCCCAGCCTTTGGAACACTGCGTTGGCGATGCCTTGACTCGCGAGCCGATGTGAATGCGCGCCGTATTCGCGAATATAACCTTTTTCATCCCGGCAGGCGTGCGCCCGGCCGCCAATCATGCCTGACGCTTCCAGGACGACGACTTTAAGGCCTCCGTGAGCCAGAAGCGCCCCCGCGCTCATTCCCGCGTAACCTGATCCGATAATGATTGCATCCACCATAACAACCTCCGCCGTGATGA
>CAYULE010000053.1:0-14719 GCA_964445385.1 uncultured Smithella sp. | reverse complement strand
GACCACTACATAATAAAATAATTCATCAGATAAACATTTTTCACGGAGCCCTCACCCAGTATTTTTTCCATCTCGAAGGCCCACTCTTTTTTCAACTTTTTACGCTCTTCCACAGATCGGAGAGCAACCACGCCTCTGCTCTGCGCCGTTTTGTAAATGATATTTCGCATAACCGTAATTTTTTCCAACTGATCAGATTTTTGCTCAATTCCCAAGTCAAAAACGACATCGCAAATGAGCACGTGATTATTACCTGTTGCGTCCTTCAGGTCAATCATAAAATCTTTCAAATAGATAATTTTCATTTTTTCGGGCACAGCAAGGCTCTGTGCGCCGGCAATCTGTTGTTTACGGGCGGCTTCCGGTAAGATCCTTCCGGCTGTCTGTTGGGGTGTTTTATGGATGGGTGCCGGCTTTTGTGGTCCACTTTTAAACAGATAGAATACCAGGGTCCCACAGGCAATGATAATGACCAGCGCAATCGGTGCGCCAATTAAAAGCAGTTTATTAAACGCCCACTTTCCACTGCTTTCAACCTGGCTGTCATCCTGATTCTCTTCCTGGTCGAGAGCAACATTATCCAGTGCAAGTTGCGCTTCGGATATGTCCTGCTCCATGCCGGGAAGATCTTCCCATATATCCAGTTTCGCCTTTTTCACATCCACCAACCTGCACTTTAACTATCGGGCAAACTTGACCATACCCCGCAAACGTAACACCGCCTGGGCGTGGAGCTGGCACACACGCGATTCCGTTAAATCCATTACACGGCCTGCTTCCTTCATGGTCAATTCTTCATAATAATACAACGATAAAACTAGTTTTTCCTTGGGTGGCAACTGATCGATGGCCTGCTTTAACTTGTCCTTGAATTCCATGTCCACCAGCATCCGCAGTAGATTGCCTTCATTAATCTCCTCCAGAACATCTTCGCGGCTATATTTTTCAAGATAATCCGGCGGCAGATCCTCCGTGGAAATGATCGATACGCATCTGGCCTCATCAAGCAGTTTAAAATATTCATCCAGGGTTATGCCCAGATGCGCGGCGATTTCAGCCTCGCCCGGTGCCCGCCCGAGATGTTTTTTCAGCGCATTCATGGCGCCTTCGATTTTATTGTCTTTGCTTCTGGTCGCGCGGGGAACCCAATCTTTCGCTCTTAACTCATCAAGTACCGCACCTCGAATACGAAAACTGGCATAGGTCTCAAATTGAACATTTCTCGTTTTGTCGTATTTTTCCAGCGCGGACATTAAACCCATGATTCCGACATTGACAAGATCTTCCTTGTCCGCTGCGTCAATAGGCAGTTTTGACGCCAGTCGGCCAACAATATTCTTAACCAGCGGCGCATATTGCATAATAAGTTCATCGCGGTTCCTTTTATGCGCGGTTTTTGTCGATGATGCTTTCCCAGAAGAATTTAATGCTGCCGTTTTCATACTCTTCCAAAGTCTCCGCTGTGATTTTTTCCGCAATTTTTATAAGACATCGCGCGGCTGGACATTGAGGATAAATTTCTGCCAGTGCCGTTTGTCGCCTTACGGCTTCTCTTACTTTTTCATCTAATACAATATAACCTAAATATTCAATAGTTAAATTTAAAAAATGATCAGTCGCGTTACTGAGCCTCGCATAGATTTCTTTGGCTTCGGTTGCGTTCTTTACCATATTGACAATCAAACGGAATCTTCGCTTGGCATGACGCTGATAAAGCACTTTGATCAGAGCATAGGCGTCCGTCATGGCCGTCGGCTCCGGTGTGGTGACTACGATAATTTCTTTGGCGGCCATATTAAAATACATGACATTGGAAGAAATCCCGGCTCCTGTGTCAACGATCATAAAATCCAGCGATTCGTTGAGCGTGTTTAATTCATCAATCAGCGTTAATTTCTGTCCTCGGGACAGATCCGTCATTTCGGGAATTCCGGATGCGGACGGAAGAATTTTGATACCGCCGGGACCTTCGACGAGGATTTCCGCCAAGGTTCTTTCTCCATTTAGCAAATGAGAGAGATTGTATTGGGAATTAATTCCCAGGATAACATCCATATTAGCCAATCCGACATCCGCGTCCAGCACAAGGGTTTTCTTGTTCTGCTTTGCCAGCAGATAGGCAAGATTGGCGGCGATATTGGTTTTTCCTACACCGCCCTTCCCGCTGGTTACGGATATCACACGGATATCATGAAGGCGCGGCGCGGAAATATCCGATCTGGAGCGGGTTCCCTTCTGATAATTTTCTTTCTTCTTTATTTCCCGAAGCGTTGCGGCCTGGTCCACAGTCATATCACTCCTTGCCTGGGCTTGTATGAACATTTGATTCATTTCCCTCATGTTTTGCTGTACATCTCAACATTAAATTTGCCATGATACCCGGTGTTACTTCCTCGATATCCTGAGGCACATTCTGTCCGCAGGTCAGATAGCGAACAGGTTTTTTTGTTTTGGAAATAATATCATAAAGCATTCCAAATCGTCTGGATTCGTCGATCTTGGTTACAATCAGATGATCGATCCGAAACCTGGAATAACCTGAAACAATATTTTCAAGATGATCCTCACTACCCGTCGCGTTGATCAGCAGATTGGTTTCGATCGTCTGGTCGGGAAGTGATTGTTCCAGTTGGTTCAGATATCCATCATCCGGACGGGCGCGTCCCGGCGTGTCCACGAGGATGATATCCCTGTCGTCGAAACTTTTCAGTGCTTTGTTAAATGTCTCCCGGGTGGACGCCCTCTCCATGCGCAGCCCCATAATTTTGGCGTAGGTTCCCAATTGCTCGGCGGCTGCAATGCGAAAGTTGTCCGTGGTAATCAGTCCCACACTTCTTTTCTTCATAATCGAATACCGCGCGGCCAGTTTCGCGAGCGTGGTCGTCTTACCCACGCCGGTTGGCCCGATAAACATTTTGACGCGTTTTTCGTGATCGCTTTTCCTGAAAGTCGGTAATGAATTCCCGATATATTCCTCAGCTAAGGCCAGGGCATCTTCCTCACTCATCTGGCCGGGTTGTAAAGCCTTCTGATTAACCGCATCCACGATACGGCAGGCGCTGGCCCGAGAGAAGCCATTGCCCAGCAGTTGTAGATATATTTTTGAGTTCATGTCCTGCGGAGCTCTTCCTTTTCGCATCCCCAGAACATCAAAGAATGAATTCATGGTTTCCTTGATTTCCGCCAACTCGCGGCTAAGTGAGTTTTGCCGCTGAAACGCTTCAATGGATTCCCTGATTTCTTTGAGTTCGCTGCGAAATAAAGCGACGACATCTTCCTGTGTATCCGGCAATCGAGTTTTGCGGCTCTCCCCCGCGCGAGCGGAAACAGGTTCCGTTAGCTGGGTGTTTTCATCGCGCGCCGCCATGACTTCAAAGGCCTCCTGTCTTCCACTCCTGATTTTCCGGGCCGACAAAATGATGGCATCCGGCCCCAGATCATTTTTTATCTTCGTCATGGCGTCATTCATTGATGAGACTTCATATCGTTTCACTTGCATAGGATCACTCTACCATTCCCAGAGATTTGATATTGGTTTCACGGGATATTTCATTATGAGCGAGGATGACCACATTGGGAAAAAACTTTTCCAGAATCTTGCGGAAATGAATCCGGGTATTGGGCGAGCACAGCACAATGGGCTGCAAACCGCTGGCGGTAAACGTATTGATCATTTTTTGCAGACTGGTTACCATCTTTTTAACGAGATTGGGATCAGGTGAGACAAAGGATTCATGTTCTGTATGGGACACGGAACGGCTGATTTTATCTTCAATATCCGGCGACATGATCATGACGGTAATATTACCTTCTCGATCCTGATATTGCCGGGTGATCGCCCGCCCCAGAGCCTGTCTGACATAGCCGGTAAGGATATCCGCATTTTTCGTCATGGCGACATACTCTCCCATCGTTTCGATAATGGTCAGTAAATCGCGGATGGAGATCCGTTCGCGCAACAAACGCTGCAAAACGCGGTGGAGAAGATTGATCGGAACGACTTTAGGAATGATCTCTTTAACAACGCGTGGATAGAGTTGTTCGAGATTATCGACCAGCGTTTGCACTTCCTGACGCCCCATCAACTCATCAGCATATGTTTTGGTCAGTTCCGTCAAATGCGTCGTCATAACGGTTGCCGGATCAACCACCACATAGCCTTTGGCCATAATGGCATCCTTTTCTTTATCCGTCACCCACATGGCGGGCAGTCCAAAAGCCGGCTCTTTAGTGGGGATACCTTTAATTTTCATCGTCTTATCGTCGGCAGAAATAACTAAATGATGCCCCACCATGACTGAACCGTGGGCAACTTCGATCCCTTTGAGCAAAACACTGTATTCATCCGGTTTGAGTTTTAGATTATCCCTGATATGAATCGCGGGCATGACGAAGCCCATTTCCGTGGCCAGTTGACGACGCAGGGCCTTAATCCTTTGCAATAATTCTCCGCCCTGAGACGCATCGACCATCGGAATCAGGGCATAACCCACCTCTAATCCCATGGCATCGAGCGGTGCGATGGAATCAACGGGCTCAGCGGACGGAGCCACTTCCATCTCCTGGGCTTCTTCTTCAAGCTTCTTTCTGGCAATGCTCTTTACAACACGATACGCCACAAACCCGATAATCGCGGCAACAATCACGAAAGATATTTTCGGCATGCCCGGAATCAGCGCAAAAACAAATAACATCAAGGCGGCAGTGGCAATCGCCCTCGGCTGCGTGAAGATCTGAGATTTCACTTCATCGCCCAGTTCAGTGGAGGTGGCCGTTCTGGTCACCAGGATGCCGGCTGCCGTGGAAACGATCAATGCCGGCACCTGCGTCACCAGACCGTCACCCACCGTCAAAAGCGTATAATTGCGCGCGGCATCCACCACCGGCATACCCATCTGCAACACACCGATGATCAAACCGCCGATGATATTGACCAGAACAATTAAAATACCGGCAACCGCATCACCGCGGACAAACTTGGAGGCGCCGTCCATCGCTCCGTAAAAATTGGCTTCCTGTTCAATCTCAACGCGCCTGCGCCTTGCATCGGTATCCGTGATCAAGCCTGCGTTTAAATCAGCGTCAATACTCATCTGTTTGCCGGGCATGGCGTCCAGGGTAAAACGCGCGGATACTTCAGCCACGCGTGTGGCGCCTTTGGTGATAACCACAAAATTGATCAGCACTAAAACCAGAAACACGATTAAACCAACGACATAATTCCCTCCAACGACAAAGGTTCCAAACGCGTTAATGACCTGACCCGCCGCAGTTGTCCCCTCACTGCCATGCAGTAATATCAGACGTGTTGAAGCGACGTTGAGCGATAACCGAAGTAAGGTCACCATTAACAAAATCGAAGGAAATACCGAAAATTGCAGCGGCTTTAAAACATACATGGACATCAGCAGGATGATGATGGAAATCGCGAGACTGAAAGACAACAGGATATCCAGCAAAAAAGTCGGGATGGGAATAATCATCACCATGAGAATCGCAATGACAGCCATCGCGATCATCGCCGAACTTGATCTTGCCGAATCGAGAAATGTGTTCCCGCCCGCAGTTGCTTGTGCTTCAGCCATATTTTTTATCCGAATATTTTAATCTTTTTTTGTTCGTAAACAAATGCCAGAACTTCCGCTATCGCTTTGTAAAGATTTTCCGGCACCATATCGTTCACCTTAACCATCTTATACAATACCTGTGCCAGAGGTTTATTTTCTATCAGAGGGACATCATTTTCCTTTGCAATATTGCGAATTTTTTCGGCGATAAAATCAGCGCCCTTGGCGATGACGATAGGCGCCTGCATATGATCCGGACTATACTTTATGGCAACGGCCAGATGTGTCGGGTTCGTAATGATTACATCAGCCTTGGGTACCTGGGCCATCATTCGTTTTTGGGCCATTTCTCTCTGAATCCGGCGAATTCTCGCTTTAATCATCGGATCGCCTTCCGTATTCTTGTATTCATCCTTAATTTCCTGTTTCGTCATACGGATACTTTTCTCATATTCCCATCGCTGATAGGCATAATCCAGCGCTGCCAGGAGGACCAGCATAACCGTCATTGCGAGTAACAGGTTAAAACAGACTCCGGCGATATATTTAAACGCTCCCCAGGCAGACTGATCGGCAAGCGGTATCAGATGATCAAATTCATTGCGGATAATGATATAAGCTATCCCACCGATAATACAGACTTTCAAGATACCTTTGAGCAGTTCGACCATGGATCGGACAGAAAACAGCCTTTTGAATCCTTTAGCGGGACTGATCTTATCCAATTTCGGCTGAATGGATTCTGAAGAAAACATAAAACCGAATTGCAGAACATTTCCCAATATGGCAGCAATCAGCACCGCGATCAAAAGAGGAAATAGGATGCCAAATCCTTTAAAAATATAACTGACAATGATTGTATTTACGCTGTCTTGTGTCAAAGTAACCAGTCCGGCTTCACGAAACCCGGCCGTCATAACATTCATCGTCTTTAAAATAAGCGTTGATCCGCCAAAATAGAAAAACAGGAGGCCCGCGACCAGGATACTGACCGAAACCACTTCCTGGGAACGGGCTACCTGACCCTTTTCACGGCTTTCTTCCCGCCGCTTCGATGTAGCTTGCTCAGTTCGTTCCTGATCATCATTCTCAGCCATGATATCCTCATCCATTTCATCCCGTTTAAGCGGGACGAGCGTTAATTCTCCGTAATAATAATGTTCATTTCATGCCTCGACAGCTTGCCGGGAGGTGGTTGATTGACAGATGCGTCAATATTTCGTTATGTTCTTTTCCAGCAACACCATTTTGTATAGAAACTCAGATCAGTCGCATCAATGTTACAATCTTTCCTTCCAGGCCCGTGAAAATACCCTGCGTCAGACGGATAAATAGCGGCGTGGTGATGCCTAAGAAAATAAGCCCCAGCGCTATCTGCAACGGGAAACCGACGATAAAAATATTCATTTGCGGAACAGTGCGCGCCACCACACCCAGGGCAACATTGGTAAAAATCATGACCGCCATAATCGGCGCGGCTATTTTCAGGGCAACGACAAACATCTCTCTGGATACATCAAAAATAAACTGCATGAGTTGCCCCGAAAAATGAAAACTCAGGGGAACAATCAACGCATAACTCTGAACAATCGCCTGGAAAAACAGATGATGGGCATTCACGGTAAGAAATAACAGCATAGCGATCAGATACTGCAATTCGGTGATCACGGACACCTGAACAGAACTCAGTGGATCAATCACATTGGCGACAGAAAAACCCATCTGAAAGCCGATGATGTCACCGGCTATTTGAATGGCCGCAAAAACCATTCGGGCGACAAAACCGATGGTTATGCCAATAAACACTTCTCCCATCATGAGAAAGATCAAGTGGATAAAATGAATATTTTTTAAGGGCGGCATCTGAGGAGCCACCATGGGAAAGATAATAACCGCAATGATGATCGACAGGGAGGCTTTGATTTTAACCGGAACGGAAGCCTCAGAGATAACCGGTATGGTTACAATAATGGCGCTGACCCGGAGCAACACCAGAACAAAAGCATCAAGATGCTCGGCAGATAAAAAGGGCAAGCTCATTGCTATTGTCTCCATTGTCGTTGCTGATCATTTTGCCGGCCCGAGTTTTCCTTACTTGATATATAAAGGAATATTATTAAATAAATTTTGTGTATAGTTGATCATCATCCCGATCATCCAGGGAAGCGCCGCGATCAGCGTAATCAATACGGCAACAATCTTGGGCACAAAAACCAGCGTCATTTCCTGAATCTGGGTGACGGCCTGAAACAGACTGATCAAAACGCCGACCACCAATCCGACAATCAGCATCGGGGCCGCCACCAGCAATGTTATTTTTATGGTTTCCGCCATTAATCCAATGACTGTATCAGGTGTCATTTTGTTTTATCCTCTGCCTAATGAAAACTTTGCACTAAAGAGCCGACAATTAAATGCCAGCCATCGACCAGCACGAACAAAAGCAGTTTGAAAGGAAGACTCACCATAATAGGCGGCAGCATCATCATGCCCATGGACAACAGGACGCTGGCCACCACCATATCCAGAATCAAAAAAGGCAAATAAATCATAAATCCGATTTGAAACGCCGTTTTCAATTCGCTGATGGCAAATGCCGGAATCAGCGTGGTCATCGAAACATCTTCCGGCTTGGCAGGCCTCGGCTCCTTGGCAATTTTAATAAAAAGCGCCAAATCTTTTTCCCGTACCTGTTTGAGCATGAATTCCTTGATCGGAACAACAGCTCTGGTCATCGCAATTTCCCCTGACATCTGTTCCGCATAATATGGTTTGAGTGCTTCCGTGTTGACCCGATTAATCACCGGAGACATGATGAAGAAAGTTAAAAACAGCGACAGCCCGACAATCACCTGATTAGGTGGCATTTGCTGCGTACCCAACGCCGTGCGGATCAGCGATAAAACAATGATGATCCGCGTAAAAGACGTCATCATGAGCAGGATGGCCGGTGCCAGGGATAGAATCGTCAAAACAATGACAAGTTGAATCAGCGAGGATACCTTTTCCGGTTCGGTCGTACCGCCGGAAATCGACAGATTGACATTCGGCAGTGAAAAAGGTTGCGCGGCTGTTGCGAATGCCGGCACCAGGACAGAGCATAACGCTAATCCCAAGGTCAAACCCGTAATGGTCAGAAGTGTCTTTTTCATTTTCAGGAATTTCCCGTTTTTCTGCCCGCGGATCTGTTGGCCAGTGATAATAATCTTGCAATTTTTTCACCGGGAAAAGAACCTGCCGGCAGTTGACTCTGTTGCGATTTTATTTTCGAGACGGATTCTGGATCATCAATGTGAGCAAGCGGCGTCATCTGCTGGCCGGAAATGCCGACAACAATCACCTGCTCCATGACTTCTACCAGGATGATACTGGACTTCGGACCTAAATATCGCGATGAAAGAATATTAATCAGCGTCTGTTTGTCGTTGGAAGGAGCCGTGCGCTGCATGAAATTTTTAATAAAATACATGACGCCGATTAAAAGCCCGAGGACAATCGCCAAGGCAAAAATCATTTTCAGAAATGAAGACCAAAGTGAAATATTTTCCATTGAACCGTCTTTCTTATCCTAATTTATTAACGCGCTCCGCCGGTGAGACAATGTCCGTCAGACGTACTCCGAATTTTTCATTCACCACCACAACTTCACCACGGGCAATGAGACGCTGATTAACATAAATATCCATCGGTTCTCCCGCCAGTTTGGAAAGTTCCAGAACAGACCCCTGACCGAGCTGGAGAAGCTCACTGATCAGCATCTTGCTTCTTCCCAGTTCCGCAGTCAGCGTCAGCGGGATATCCATAATAAAGTCCAGGTTGAAATTGGCTTTCCCTTCCTGAGGCGTTTTCTGCAACTCTTCAAAATGGACATTGGATATTTCCGTCTTAGGGCCGGCGGGATTCGCAGACTGTTCCATTTCTTCCTTGACGTCATCCCAGCTGATATCATCGTCAGGCACAGGATTTTCTTTTGCGGCGCCTACGCCTTTCATCAATTCATCAATTTCATTCTGTTCCATATTCCATATCCTCTTTTCCCGTAATAATCTGAGATACCTGGACGGCCTGGTTCCCTTTAAACAATCCCGGATACCCTTTGTATTTCGGAATCCCTTCAACATAAATATCCAGCGGATCGGATGCGTAATGATCCAGCGGGATAACATCGCCTTTTTTTAGATTAATGATATCCTTGCCTGAAATCGGCACACGTCCCAACTCTACCATCAAAGATACATAGGATCTCATCAGACCGGTTTTAAAACGGTTGGACCAGCCCCTGTCTACTTCCAACTGCTCGCTTTGAAAACCAGCGGAAAGTTTTTCCTTGATCGGTTCCAGCATCGAATAAGGGATACAAATGGATATGACACCCGAAGTATACTCAACTTCCACTTCAAAATTCATCACGACCACCACATCGGTGGGCGGAACAATCTGCGCAAACTGGGGGTTAATCTCCGCACGCTGATAAGTGATATTCAGATCAATCAATGGTTTCCAGCATTTTTCCAGATCCGTCAGAGCGCTGAGAACAATTTTTTTAATCAGATTGTTTTCGATCGCAGTAAATTCACGTCCCTCAATTTTAAAAGCTTCCGTTCCTGTGCCGCCGAAAATGATATCCACCAGCGTAAAGATGACCTTGGATTCCACAACAAAGATGGCCATGCCCCGCATCGGATCCATGCGGAAAAGATGAAGGCTGGTAGGCACAGGCAGTGTTTTTAAAAACTCACCGAATTTAATCATGTCGGCGGATACGGCCGTTACTGAAATGACTTTACGCAGGATGGAAGATAACGTGGTACGAAACATCCTCGCGTATTTTTCATTGGTCATCTCCAGAGTCGGCATGCGGCCGCGGATAATTCTATCCTGACTGGTCAGATCATACGAAATAATATCGCCGGGCGCATGATATTCATCCTTCTCCGTTTCAATTTCACCACCGGATATTCCCCGTAACAGGGCATCAACTTCTTCTTGAGAAAGGATATTCGTCATGTGACCTCTTCTTTACCACTGTCGTTGATCCCGCTGCTGCGGGACGAGCGTTAATTCTTCGCAGCTTTCTTCGGTATAATAACATTCATTTCAGAGCTCGGCAGCTTGCTGCGGGGTTGTTGAGCAGCTGTTGCAATCCTTATCATTTGGGGTTCCAATCAATTATTGAATAACAAATTCCGTAAAATAAACTTTGAGAACTTTTCCTTTCGTGGCATCAATATTCATATTCATCCGCATGGTTATCTCATCGCGCAGTCGTTGCTTACCTAACGGATCGATCATTTCCTTGTATGTTTTCGATGATAACAGATCCAGAATCGTGTCCCGCAGTTTAGGATTGATCAGTTTCATTTCTTCGACCATTAATTTATCCGATAACTCCAACTGCATGACGACTTTCAAGTATCTCTCCCCTTCATTGTCGATCAGGTTGACAATAAAGGGGTCCATCGGCCACATCACAATGACCTTGGGCTTATCCTGGCCGGCGGGCTTTTTCTGACCCGCAGCTCCCTTATCTTTAATAAAGAAAAAATAAGCCGCGGCGCCACCTCCGCCTAAAAGGAGAAGGACAACGAACAGAATAATAATCAGCTTTAACTTAGAGCCTTTTTTCTCAGGTGGGGCCTGTTCTTCATTTTCATTTTCTTCTGCATCTTCTTTGACATCTTTTTTCTTCTTTTCCGCGGCTGCCATAAGCATCTCCATTAATAGGATTTCATTTATTCACGTAATTAGCAAAGAACATACCAGCAAGATAACTTTGTCGTCTTTTAGAATAACACATAAGAATACGATAACTTACGATATTATTTCATATAAGATTCGTTTTGATTAATAAAGGAAATGGTTTTTTTTGACGAAAAGTCAAATATTTGACAGGCCCGGTAAAAGAAAGTGGAGCATGCTTTTCTAAGTCATGCCCCACTGTTCTAGATCTAAGATGTTAATATCTACCTTTTCAGGTTCATCAATTCCTGCATAATGGTATCCTGTGTGGTGACGACCCGCGCACTGGCCTGATAGGCCTTCTGCGCAGTAATCATTTTAATAAATTCTGTGGCGATATCCGTGTTGGACATTTCCAGCGTGTTGGGCGTAAGCCCTCCCATTCCGGAATTGCCGGGATTGTTTTGAATAGGTGGGCCGGAAGTAACGGTCTGTCCAAACAAATTCGATCCCATTTTATTCAGCCCCCAGGGATTGGAAAATTTAGCCAGAACCAGTTGCGCCAGTTCGGCGGTCTGCCCATTGGTGAAAAATCCGCTGATGATGCCGTCCTGATCGATCGACAAAGTCTTTAACTGACCGGAGGCATAACCATCGGCCGTAACGGCGCGGATGACCGACGAGGATGAGTATTGTGTAATATCCAGAGCATCCGTACCAACCAAATCCCAGTTGATGGGACCCAGTGTGTAAGCGGTGGGAGCGGTAACCAGCGCAACGGCAAGGTCGGCCGCTGGAGCCGTCATGTTTCCATCTGCATCAAACGTGAATGCGGCTGTAGCCGCCCCGCCTAATGTACAGGCGCCTCCGTCTATTGAAGCCGCGGCGGTCCAGGCGTTTGGTCCCGTTTTGGTAAAGGTTGTATTTAATGTGTGACTGCCGCCCAGGGAATCGTAAATCGTTTGGGTGGTAGTATATTGACCAGCCACAAGCGTTTCGGAATTTAAATTAGCCCCCAGAGAAACCATTGTGGTGCGTGATGGTGTGGATTGTACGGCCTGCAGATTGATATCCCCGAGCGCTCCGGGGACACCGTTCACGATTGTTTTCCCCTGAACATTATAACCGTTGATATCGACCAGCATAGAATCGGTATCTAAATGAAAGGCGCCGGCACGTGTATAATAAGTGGCGCCTTCAGCGTCATTAACCATAAAAAAACCGTCACCGTCTATCGCCACGTCGGTGGCATTCCCTGTGGACTCAAATGACCCGGCGCCGAATTGCGTCTGCACTTCCGTCACGGCAACACCGCGTCCGACCTGCATGGTTCCACCGGACCCGCCGGATATACTCTGACTCAATACGTCTGAAAAAAATGTTGTGCCGGATTTAAACCCAATCGTGTTGACATTGGCCAGGTTGTTGGCAATGACATCCAATTCCTTGGAACTGGCATTTAATCCCGAAATTCCCGCCCATAGTGCGCTACCCATAATATATTCCTCCTTAATCTTAAATCATCAAGTATTTGCTTTGTTGATTGAAACGACATCCGAGAATGCCACTTCCTGGCCATTAATCGTTAAATAAGCGGTCCCGTCTTTGAAAGATACACCCGTTATTGTCCCGGAAATTATTTTATCAACGGTTACCGCTGCCCCTTTGCTATTCGTAGCACTGATTTCATAGGTATAATTTCCCGCGGTCTGTTTACTGCAGTTCCACGTCACACTCTGCATACCTGTTTTTTGCGAACCTATTTTCACGGTATCCACCAAAGTACCATTACTGTTGTATATTTTGATGGTGCCGCTTTGAATATCGGACGGCAATTTGTAGGATATTTTTGCTGAAGAACCACTGACCGCGATCGCATTTCCCTTAGCGGTAGCTTGATTGCCGATCAGATTAGCCATTTGAGCATTGGTGGCATTGCCCAGAGAGGTCGGCAGGGCACCCATGACATCATTAAGATTTTGCAGCTGCTCCAGTGAAGAGAACTGAGCCAGTTGAGCCACAAACTGAGTTCCATCCATGGGATTGAGGGGGTCCTGATTTTGCAGCTGGGCAATCAGCATTTGCATAAATGCATCCTTGCCCAGTGTATTTTTCGCTTTTGTCGTCGCACTATTTGCATTTGAGGTTACAGTGCTTATTGCCTGGTCTATTGCTGTAATCATGATTCACTCCTTCCTAAACAAATAAACTGATGTTACCCATGCGCCATGCTGCCTCATTTATCGGCTGATGGATTCGTGGCGCAATTTCCCGGGCGTTCTGGCTAAGGGATTCCCCGCCTTCATGGTGATGGATGTCACGCTGTTGCTGATTAAAAGATTGTTGACTGAAATGCTGCGTTCCCTGATCATGACGATTCTGCATCATGACATCACACCGTTCGATGGTCAGACCCTGAGTTTGCAAAGAACCTTTAAGTGAATCCAGATTTCCCGAAAGGATTTGCTGAACATCTTTACTATCTGCAATCAACATGACTTTAACACTGTTGTTATGAACAGTAACATCCATCTCGAGTGTTCCCAGAGAAGGAGGAGCCAGCGTAATTTTCACTCGCCCTCCCTCGCTTGCCAGATTATCATTGAACGCAGCCGCCACACGATTGATAATTGAAGCGGGCGATATATCCTTTACCGCTGCTTTCACCGAACCGACATCGGACAGTGTCGTTGAATTTAAAGAATTTATTTCAAGTCTATTTTCTGCCGTTGTGGTTTTACTTTTTAATTCTGTTTTAAATTTATCATTTACGAGAACGGATTCAGACATCGATGCGGCAAGTTTATTTGCAATATTATTTTGTGTATCATTGAATGAAGGGGATGCTTGTTTTTCCATATGAAGATTATCGAGTTTGTTGGAATTTTTATTTTTTAGTTCCTGATTTATTGGATTCTGCACAGTATGATGTATCTTTTCTTCCTCTGTCTGTTCTTCGTTGGAATAATTCTGAGTGTTTTTATTTTCCAGAACAGCTCCCGCTGAGATGATTTTTGTTTTGGCGCTCAGATCTTCTCCGGCCACCTTTTCAGCTTCAGAGATTCCTGCTGCTGTGGGAGTCCTGGCAACATGCTTCTCAACATCACGCAGAGGATGTTTCTTGCTGATGTCCGACAGATCTACCTCGCCTAAAGGATATTTTTTGTTGATCTCCGACGGGTCTACCTCACCTAAAGGATATTTCTTGCTGATCTCCGACGGATCGACATCGCCTAAAGGATATTTCTTGTTGATCTCCGATGGATCGACATCGCCCAGAGGATATTTATTTTTAATTTCCGATGGGTCTACCTCGCCCAGAGGATATTTATTTTTAATTTCTGACGGATCGACATCGCCCAGAGGATATTGTTGTTGAAAAGAGGGAACGAAAGGCGTGGGCACTTTCTTTTCTAAATCACCGAGAGGATATTTCTTATTGCCATCTGACGAATCTACATTGCCTGAAGGAC